>JANYAN010000086.1 GCA_025361305.1 Burkholderiales bacterium | reverse complement strand
AAATGGGTTCAATCGATTGCAATCGTTGTGTTATCACTCGGCTGTCTTACTGCCGCGCGGGCAGACAAGCTGGAAGACATCATCTCGAAAGGCGTCGTTCGTATCGGCGTGCCGCTGGATGTTCCGCCGTTCGGGTCGCAGAACGTCAACCGCGAGCCAGAAGGCTTTGACATCGACATGGCCAATATGGTGGCCAAGGCGCTGGGAGTGAAGCTGGAGCTCACGCAGATCACCGGAGCCAACCGGCTACCTTTCCCGTTGACCGACAAGGTGGACATCGTCATCTCGGTCATGGGGCTGACGCCGGAGCGGGCCAAGCAGATCATGTTCTCGGCGCCTTACGCCAACACCTCGCTGGCGGTGTACGGCCCCAAGAACATCGCCGTCAAGAACGCCGCCGACCTGACACGTTACAAGACTGCGGCCGCCAAGGGCACCACGCAGGAGCTTGCGCTTTCCGCGGCCAATCCCAAAGCCAACATCATGCGCACCGAAGACGATGCAACCGCTGCGGCCGCGTATCTGTCCGGACAGGCGCAGTTGTTCTCGACCAACAGCATCGTGGCCATCGATCTGGCCAAGAAAAATCCTGGCAAGGAGTTCGACCTCAAGTTCAACATCCGCAACAGCCCGGCGCATATGGGCGTGAAAATGGGTGAGCACAATCTGGTGCGTTGGCTTGACTCGTTCATTTTCTTCAACACCCAGAACACCGACCTTGACCAGTTGCACATGAAATGGCTCGGTCGCCATATGGATCCGATGCAGCCGCTGTGATGCAAGTCCCTGCCCCATCCGAGGTGCGCTGGGATCGAATGACGGCGCCGGCGCTGGTCAAGGCAGCGCGTGACAAGACGGTGGTCATCATCCCCCTGGGTGCCACCGAGCAGCACGGCCCCCACCTGCCAACCCAGGTGGACTGGCGGCTGGCGTATGAGGTCTCGCTGCGCGCCGCCACGCTGATGCAGGGCCGCCAGCGCGCCCTGGTGACACCGGCCATTCCGTTCGGCATGTCCGAACACCACATGTCGCTGGGCGGCACCATCACGCTGAACTATGCGGCCATGGCGGCCGTGGTCGGCTGCGTGGTGCGCTCCGCGGCGCGCCATGGTTTCGAGCGCATCTTCGTGTTGAACGGGCACGGTGGAAACATCGCCGCGCTGGAGACCATCATCACCGAGCTGACGGTCGAACTCAAACTGCCATTGGCTAGTGGCACCTATTGGCATATCGCGGCCAGATCGATCGAGGAGATTCTGGAACGCCAGGACCGGGTGTTGCACGCCTGCGAGGCCGAGACCTCGATGCTGCAGGCGCTGTCGCCCGAGACGGTGTTGCCGCTGGATGCGTCGTTCAAGGCCGCCTTGATACCCGGCTTGTCGGCCATTGAAGGCGTAAATCCGGGCATCTATCGATGGCAACAGCTCCAGACCCGCTCAAAGCTGGGACTGATTGGTGAAGCATGGTCGGCGACTCCGGAAAAGGGGCGCCGTCTGCTCGACGCGATTTCCCGCGATGTAGCGGATGCCCTAGCCAACCAAGCGGTGTGGGATGCGCCCATTTAATGACCAGCGAGGTTTTTCATGAGTACGACTGTCTTTAGCGACATCGACTGGAGCAAGGACGGCAAACAGGTCGGCCCGATTTGTTTGCCCCATTCACCCGACGACGATGCATGGGGCGTGATCCCCTTTCCGGCGGCGTCGATCAAAAATGGCGCGGGCCCGGTGGTGGTGGTGTCGGGCGCCGTACACGGCGACGAATACGAAGGCCCGGTGGTGATTGCCGAACTGCTGCGCCAGACCCAGGTGGCCGACGTGCAGGGCCAGCTGATTCTGCTGCCGTCTTTCAATGCGCCGGCGATGCGGGCCGGCCGGCGCACATCACCGATCGACGCCATGAACCTCAATCGGGTGTTTCCGGGAGATCACTTCGGATCGCCGACACAGCAAATTGCGCGTTATGTGGCCGAGCATATTTTCAGCAAAGCCGACTTCTATTTGGACTTGCATGCCGGCGGCCGCACCTTGTTCATCCAGCCCAGCGCACATGTGGTCATGACAGAGGAAATGGCGCCAGATCTCGCCAAAGCCAATGCGCGACTCGCAGATGCTTTCGGCGTGGGCATCACGGTGCAGACCAGCAATATGGGGGATAACCGCACATCGGCCGGCTACACCGTCGCACGAGGCATACCCACTCTGGCCGCCGAGATGGGCATGGGTGGATGGGTGACGGGCGAATCGGTGCAGGCCACACGCGACGCAACGCGCCGCTTTCTCAAACACACCGGTGTGTTGCCAGGCATCGACACGGTCCCCGGCGTGCAAACGCGCTGGACCCGTATTGACGGGGCGCACGCTTACCTGTTCGCGCCTTTCGACGGATTTTTCGAACGTCGCTTCAAGCTCGGCGATGAAGTGCAGTCCGGGCAATTGGCCGGCTTGATGCACCCCTTGGTGCGCCCCGAACTGGAACCTGCGCCAGTATATTTTCGCCTGGCCGGAACACTCTACGCGCATGGTCTGGTGGGCCATGTGCGCGCCGGTCAAAATTTAGCCGTGGTCACCCAGGATGTTCTCGCGCCCTGACCCAACGGGGGACCAGTGGCCGACCTAGGCCTCCCTGTCGGACACCTCCTTCCGACGCCGTAGGAAGGCGAATTGTTACGCCTGAGCGGTCTTCTAGAGGCGGTTAGCTGGGGCAAACTGCGCTGCACTGCAACAAATGCAGCCCCATGGCCGTTCGATCCCTTCTTTTCCTGCTCCTGTCGCTTGTTCTCCAGTGCGCGCCACTGGCGGCGGGAGCGTTCGACCTCAACGATGTGGACCGCGAGGCGCTGGGTCGCGCCGCGCAGCCGTTTAAACCGCCTCCGCCGGCTGCGGCGCCGCCGTCCACTTACGACAACTGGCGTGCCCTGCGTTTTCGCCGCGACCGCGCGCTCTGGCACGATGCGCGGCTTCCTTTCGAAACGCAGTTTTTTCCGGCCGAGGGTGCTCCCGGCGGCCCGGTCGACGTGTTCGAGATCGTCAACGGTCGGGCGCAAGCGTTGCGGATCACGCGGGGCGACTTCGTGCGAGGTAGCGCTGCGCCGGCCGAAGACCCCAGCAGCGCCAGCGTAGCCGGCCTGCGGCTGCTCAACCCGATCAACCAGGCCGAGCATTTCGACGAAGTCATTTCTTTTATCGGCTCCAGTTATTTCCGCGCCCTCGGCGCCGGACAGCAATATGGGTCGTCGGCCCGTGGACTGGCGCTGGACACCACCGGTGGATCGGGCGAGGAGTTTCCGACTTTCGTGCGTTTCTGGCTCGAACGCCCTGCCGCTGGCGCGAAGTCCGCCACCATGTATGCGTTGCTCGACAGCGCGCGTGCAACCGGGGCCTACCGCTTCGACATTCGCCCCGGCGCAATCACCGAGGTAGACGTGCATGCCCGTATTCACTTGCGCGCATCGGTCGCCACTTTTGGCGTTGCGCCACTGACGAGTATGTTTTTTTCTGGCGAAAACCAGCCGGTAACGGGCGATTTCCGGCCCGAAGTGCACGACGCCGATGGCTTACAGCTGGCGACCGGCAACGGCGAATGGTTGTGGCGTCCCTTGACGCGGCCTGCCGCCCCGTTTGTCACCTCGTTCGCCATGCCCAGCCTGCGCGGGTTCGGTCTGATGCAACGCGACCGGCATTTCGGCAGCTACGAGGACCTGGAAGCGCATTACCACCAGCGGCCCAGCGTCTGGGTGGAGCCGATTGGCGATTGGGGTCCAGGCCGCGTCGAGTTGTTGCAATCGCCGTCGCGCAGCGAGGCGGACGACAACATCGTGGCGTTCTGGGTGCCGGCGCTTGCACCGCGTCCCGGCCAGCCGGTGGTACTGGCCTGGCGGCTGTCCTGGGCCGGAGACAAGGCGGCCCAGCCACCGGCCGGACGCGTGACCCAGACCCGTATCGGTTTTGGTTACCTGGCGCAGCCTGTGCCGGAAGGTCGGCTGCAGTTTCACGTCGATTTTTCCGGCGCCCGGCTGGCAGCGCTTGCGCGCGACAGCAGCCTGCAACCGGTCGTAACCGGCAACCTGAATACCCGCGTGCTGGCGACTCGCTCCGAGCCGCTGCCCGCAGGCGGCTGGCGTATGACCCTTGATGTCCAGCGACTGAACCGCAACCAGCCACTTGAATTACGTGCGTTTCTGCGCCTGGGCGAAGAAACGCTGACCGAAACCTGGACTTACGCCATGGCGCCCGAATGAAAAATACTGCTCCACCCCTTCAACGCAGGGCCATGCCGGCCATCCCATGGTTCGGCCTTTGGCGCGGAATCCTGATTGCTCTACGGCCCAGCTTGGGTACGCAGACCGGTAGTACAGCCGGCCAGGTGCCAGGCTGGCTGCACGCCGCGCATGGGCGCCGGCGTGTGTTGCTGGCGATCGTGTTGTCGCTGGGCATGGCGGCCGCCGTGCTGGGATCCAAAGCCGGTATACCGCCCGGCTGGCCGCTGTTGATCATGACCCTGCTTTTTGCATGGGTCGGTGCCGGTCTGGTTACGGCGCTGATGGGTGCCTGGGTACTCTGGCTCGGTGACAGCCACGCGCTGGCGCCGCCGCGCCACGGTCCAATATCGCGCGATGCACGCACAGCGATCATCATGCCGATCTGCAATGAGGAACTGGCTACCGTGTTTGGCGGTCTGCGCGCCACCTGCGAGTCGCTGGCGGCTACCGGCGCGCTGGACCTGTTCGACATATTCATCCTGTCAGACACCCCCGACCCGACACTGCGCGCCGCCGAAGTGCAGGCCTGGCACGAATTGCGCGCGTCCCTGGGCGACACGCCCGAGCCCCCCAAAGGACGCATCTTCTACCGCTCAAGACGCCACCGGTCCGCGCGCAAGGCCGGCAATGTGGCCGACTTTTGCTGCCGCTGGGGCGCCAGTTACCGCTATATGGTGGTGCTGGATGCCGACAGCGTGATGCGTGGCGACACCCTGGTAACGCTGGTGCGCATGATGGAGCAAAATCCGCGCGCTGGCATTTTGCAAACATTGCCGCAACCGCTGGGCCAGGACACGGTGCATGCACGCGCGCAGCAGTTCAGCGCCCGTATCAGCGGGCGTTTGTTCGCTCTTGGCATGGCCTTCTGGCAACTCGGCGAATCGCATTACTGGGGCCACAACGCCATCCTGCGCATGGAGCCCTTCATGGCGCATTGCCGCATCGCGCCGCTGCCTGGGCGCGGCGGTTTGTCGGGCCATATCCTGTCGCACGATTTTGTCGAGGCTGCGCTGATGCGCTGCGCCGGCTTCGAGGTCTGGCTCTTGCCCTCGCTTGGCGGCAGCTGGGAACAGACGCCGTCGAACCTGCTGGACGAGTTGCAGCGCGACCGCCGCTGGTGCCAGGGCAATCTGCAAAATGCGCGCCTGATCGCCGAGCCGGGCTGGCGTCCGGCACACCGGACCATGCTGGCCACCGGCGCCTTCTCGTATCTCGTCGCGCCCTTATGGCTGGCGCTGTTGTGCAGCGGGGCGCTGGTCGCGGCGCTGGCACCGTCTTCATTGCACGCGGCAACCTGGTTGTGGGGCCTGACACTGGTGCTGCTGTTGCTGCCCCGTCTGCTGGGTCTGGCAACCATGTTCGCACGGCACGAGCAGGCGCACCATGGCGGCACCTTGAAGCTGTTGGCAAGCACGGGTGTTGAGGCAGTGTTGTCGGCGCTACAGGCACCGGTGCGCATGTTGGCGCACACTCTGTTTGTCACCAGCGCGCTGACGGGCCTGCGTCTGGAATGGCGCTCCCCGCCGCGCAACGCGCATTCGGTCGGCTGGAATGAGGCTGTGGCGCAGGTCCGCCTGTTGACACTGCCGGCGCTGGCACTGGCTTTGTGGCTGGTGCCCGGCGCTCGTCATGGCGCGTGGACACTGCTTCCGGTTTTGTTGTCGCTGGCGCTGGCCGTGCCGATGGTGGTGCTCAGCGGCCACTCCGGGCTAGCCCGTCTTTCTCAACTCGGGGGTGGCACCGCGGGTAAGTGATTGATTTTGCTTGGCGCGAAGCCGTAGGTCTTCACTACACGGCCACTGCCTGCTTGGCATGTTTGCGGGCGTGCGGGGCCGATATCTTTGGTGGT
>JANYAN010000064.1 GCA_025361305.1 Burkholderiales bacterium | reverse complement strand
TCCACTTGCAACCGGGTGTTCATCTCCATAAAAAAGAAGGTCATGGCACCGCCGTCGCGCTGCTCGACGATGAACTCCACCGTGCCCGCGCCGACATAGTTCACGGCCCGCGCCGCCGACACGGCCGCGCCGCCCATCTGGGCGCGCATGGCATCGGTCATGCCGGGCGCGGGCGCCTCTTCCAGCACCTTCTGGTGGCGCCGTTGCACGGAGCAGTCGCGCTCGAACAGGTAGACATAGTTGCCGTGCGTATCGCCGAATACCTGGATCTCGATGTGGCGCGGCCGCTGCACGTATTTCTCGATCAGCACGGCATCGTCGCCAAAGCTGTTGGTTGCCTCGCGCTTGCAGGAAGCCAGCGCGGGCCCGAAATCCTGTGCACGCTCGACGGCGCGCATGCCTTTGCCGCCGCCGCCGGCACTGGCCTTGATCAGCACCGGGTAGCCGATGCGGTCAGCCTCTGCCTGCAGCAGCGCCGGATCCTGGTTGGCACCGTGATAGCCCGGCACCAGCGGAACACCGGCCCTTTCCATCAGCTGCTTGGACTCCGCCTTCAGGCCCATGGCCTTGATCGCCGACGCCGGTGGGCCAATGAAGACCAGTCCCGCGTCGGCACAGGCCTGTGCGAACTCTTCGTTCTCGCTAAGAAAGCCGTAGCCCGGATGGATGGCCTGTGCGCCCGTGGCCCTGGCCGCGGCGATGATGCGCTCCCATCGCAGATAGCTGTCCTTGGGCGCGCTGCCGCCGATGTGCACGGATTCATCACAGGCCATCACGTGTTTGGCCCCGGCGTCGGCGTCCGAGTAAACGGCCACAGTCTTCACGGCCATGCGGCGCGCGGTGGCGGCCACCCGGCAGGCAATTTCGCCGCGATTGGCGATCAGGATCTTCTGGAACATCTAGCTTCCTTCTGGCGAGCCCTGGCCCGCGAAAAATTGCGCCAGGCGCCGCACCACGGCACGCAGGAACTTGAACAGCACGACCATCAGCAGCACCGCCACGGCCAGCGTCAGCAGCAGGGCCAGCGCGAAGAGTGCGGGGTGCGTGGCCGACAGCCAGAGCATGAAGACGACAAAGCCGTCCTCGAACAGCGACACTGCAATGTTGGAAAACGGCTCGGGTGAGGTGTTCACGGCCGCGCGCGTCGTCATCTTGGCGGTGTGACTGGTGGCGGCAAGACTGCCGCCCAGCAGCGCGGCGATCACGGTGATGGTCGGCCCGTCGGCGCCCAGCGCACCGGCCGCCAGCGCGGCCCCTGCGGGGATGCGAATCAGTGTATGAACCGTGTCCCACAGGGTATCGACCAACGGAATCTTGTCGGCGAAAAACTCAACGAAACACATGAAGCCGCTGGCCGCCAACACGCCAGGATGCTGCAACAGCCGCAGGCCATGGGGCAGGTCGATCCATCCCATCGCGCCGGCGAGTCCAGTCAGGAACACCACCAAGTACAGCCGGATGCCGCTGGCCCACCCCAGCGCAGCCGCCAGCGCCAGCAACTGGGGCGTGTCGAGAAGGTGTTGCCAGCCGGTTTCCATCGTGTCAGTTCTCCAGCAGCCAGGACGGCTTGCGCTTGCCCAGGAAAGACTGAATGCCTTCACGGCCTTCGTCGCTGACCCGGATGTCGGCGATGCCTTCGACGGTCAGCCGGATCAGATCGGGCGAAATCTCATGGCCGGCCACATCCTGCACCAACTTCTTGCCGGCGCGCACAGCGGCCGGTCCGGCGCCGACCAGCGCAGTGGCGATCTCCGCTACTTTTGCATCGAGTGCCTCGGCCGCGACCACCTCATGCACGAAGCCGCTCCGAAGTGCCTCGGCCGCACTGAAGCGTTCTGCAGTAAGGAAGTAGCGGTGCGCTGCCCGCGCGCCCATGGCGCGGATCACGTACGGGGAGATGGTGGCCGGGATCAGGCCCAGCTTGACCTCGCTCAGGCAGAAGCCGGCCGTATCCACCGCCACCGCCACGTCGCAGGCGGCCACCAGGCCGGTACCGCCGGCATAGGCGTCGCCCTGCACCCGCACGATGGTGGGCTTGGGGCAGTGGTAGATG
Source organism: Burkholderiales bacterium (assembly GCA_025361305.1). GTDB lineage: Bacteria > Pseudomonadota > Gammaproteobacteria > Burkholderiales > Burkholderiaceae_C > Ramlibacter. Next base: position 1,122 of record JANYAN010000064.1, on the reverse strand, counting down.
ACCCGCAGCATCTCGGCCAGCGCCGCGGCGTCGGCCAGGTTCTGCTCGCGCGTGTAGCCGGCCATGCGCTTCATCCAGTTCAGGTCGGCGCCGGCACAGAAGGCCGTGCCGCTGGCCGCCAGCACGATGCAGCGCACGTCGTCGCGCGCACCCAGGTCGCGGAATGCCGCCGTCAGTTCCGCGATCACTTCGTCGTTGAAGGCGTTGCGCACTTCCGGACGGTTGAGGGTGACGGTGGCGATGCCGCGGTTAGTTTCAGTCAGCACATGGCTCATTCGGGTCTCCAGGCGTGCAGGCCATACATCCGCTCCATGCCGTCGAAATCCGTATCGTCGTGGAGCAGGGCGCAACCGTTGTGGATGCACCAGGCGCCCACCAACAGGTCTATGGGACTGCGAACCGTGATGCCCTTGCGCCTGAGCTCCCGGTACAGCTGCGCCGCGCCGAGTGCCACCTGCTCGCCGCCCGCGATGGCAACGGGCAGCGGCGCCAGTGCCTGCCGGGCCAGCCGCCAATCACGCTCGTGACGAAAGCCGCGCAGCACTTCCATCAGCACCACATCGAGCATGACCAGCTCGTTGGCGCTGTCATCCAGCAAGACGTCCAGCGCGCGTGTCCGCTCGGTTTGGTCGCCGTTGAAGTAGCCAATCCAGACGCTTGAGTCGACCGTGATCACCGCTTGGACTTTCGCGCCGTCCGCGAATGCGACGGCTTCGGTTCGTGGGCGGTCACCGGCTTGCTGCTGACGCCTGCCTCTGCCCAGTTGCCTTCCAGGCTCCACTTGAGTCTGCCGCGCAAGCCGCGCAGCTTCTGGTAGGCGGCACGACGCGCCACCAGGCGCAGCCCTTCCTCGACGGCGTCCCGCTTTGTCTTGTAGCCCCCGGCCTGCATGGCAGCGTCCATGAGCTGATCGTCGATCACGATGTTGGTTCGCATGCAAACTCCGATGTGTACAAATAAGAACAATTCTACACATTGTCATCTGAAAACCCGCGGCGCATCAGTAGCGCTTGGCCGCTTCCTCGAGCATCACCTCCGTCGCGCCACCGCCGATCGCCAGCACCCGCGCGTCGCGCCACAGGCGCTCGATCGCCGTCTCGCGGATATAGCCCATCCCGCCGT
>JANYAN010000033.1 GCA_025361305.1 Burkholderiales bacterium | reverse complement strand
TGACGTTCCTGTTCCGCCAGATGCCCGAGCTGGTCGAGCGCGGCCACATCTACATCGCGCAGCCGCCGCTGTACAAGGTGAAGGCGGGCAAGGAAGAGCTGTACCTGAAGGACGCGGCCGACCTCGATCGCTTTCTGCTGCGCATCGCGCTGAACGGCGCCAGCGTGATCACCGAGACATCGCCCGACGGCACGGTGCTGCCCGAGAACGTGCTGGGCGGCGAAACGCTGGCCGAACTGGCGCGCAAGCACCAGGTGGCCGAGGCGGTGATCAACCGGCTCTCGGGCTTCATGGATGCCGAAGCGCTGCGCGCCATCGCCGATGGCGTCAGCCTGAACCTGGACACCGTGCTGGACGCCGAGGCCTCGGCCGTGGCGCTGCAGGTGAAGCTGCAGGAAATAGACGGCGCCACCAATGCCAGCCCGGCCGAAGTGGCCGGTGAATTCGATGTGCGCACCGACAAGCCCATCCTGCGCATCAGCCGCCGGCATCACGGCAACATCAAGAGCAGTGTGATCACACAAGACTTCGTGCACGGCGCCGACTATGCGGCCCTGGCTGAAGCGGCCAACACCTTCCGCGGCCTGCTGCACGAAGGCGCGCGGGTGCTGCGCGGCGAAGGCGAGCGGCAGAAGGAGGAAAAAGTCAGCGATTTCCGCCAGGCCATGCGCTGGCTGATCGCCCAGGCCGAAAACGCCACCAGCCGCCAGCGCTACAAGGGATTGGGTGAAATGAATCCCGCACAGCTGTGGGAAACCACCATGGACCCCACCGTGCGCCGCCTGCTACGCGTGCAGGTGGACGACGCGATCGAAGCCGACCGCGTGTTCACCATGCTGATGGGCGATGAGGTGGAGCCGCGCAGGGATTTCATTGAGACGAATGCGTTGAGGGCGGCGAATATTGACGTGTAGGCCGCGCTTGTGGGCGCCCGGTAGCGTCTTCAGAAATGGCGGCGGAATGGGCTAGGTCGCTTTCGCTTTGTCGGGGGCGCCCGGAAGCGAGATGGGTCAAATTCATTGCGTTGGCGCAGGAGTTCGTTGCCGTCAATTCGTTCCGCCAAGCTCTCGAGGTCTCGCTCTGTCGCACCCGCTCGTGCGAAGTGCTCCTTCCAGGTATTCACGACGCCGATGATGACCATGACTTCGGCCGCGGCTTCTGCTGGAAGCAGTCCGAACGCATCGCACTGCGACATCGCGTTTTTTAGGGTGGAGTCTCGACCATCCGTGCCGCAGATGAACTCCTGATACCCCTGTCCCGAATTTGTCGGCAAGACGTCGTACGCTGGCGCAAGCTTCAGACGGCCGTTGTCGAACGGGCTTACAACCAAGAGCGAATGATTTTTTTCATGGTCGTCAGTGTTGTCCACCAGGATGTTGAAGACCATGCGGCGGAAAAGCTCGCGCGCGTCCCGCAGGTTCGCATTGTCCTGGGCAACACCGACGCGGCGAAGAATTCGTGCCAGCTCGGGATAGCCCATTTCCGGCTCCGCGCCAGGCAGGGTTGCCGCTCGGATGGCAGTGCTGGCGGAGATACTGTGAATTCGGCGGCCATGCTCGCGGTCGAATCGGCGAATGGCGACCGCATTCAATCCCACCAGAGGGATGACCTTTGTCTTGGCCACCGTGATGCCAGCACGTTCGGCCAGGGTCATCGTTGCGTGCTCGATGAGTGGACTATCAACGGGCTCGTTGTTGAAGAACTTGATGACCCACTGCTCGTCGTCCACCTCAATGAGCGCCTTAGGTTTTGCGCCCCCGAGAGGGCTGCCACCTCCGGCGATAATCTTTGCCTCCACAGTGCTTAGGGGCTCTGCAGCCTCAATTTTGGCCGCCACCTCGCTAAGTTCTTGCACATGCTCCAGGCGAGGAAGGGGACTTACCGGGCGTGGGCTGTATCGGCTTTCCGACGTAGAAACGCCGAGCGCGCCGAAGCGGTCGTCTCCCGCGAAATACAGGTACTCCATCAAGGAGAGGCGCTTAGGCTTGTCCACGAAACGGATAACCTTCTCGCCCCAGCGGTCCGGCCGTGCGTCATCGACCGCGCCAACTGCGCGCGGGGCGTCGCCTGCCAAGCGGCCTGGCGGCGTGAATTCGTTGTCGACAAGTGGAAGGTCTTCGCTGAGGGGGAAGCCGCGAGCCAGCCAGTCCTCGCCGTAACGCAGCGAGACGCCCTTGCCCGCCGATACCAGCTTCAGTGCGCCGACATAGCGCGGTGCCCCCGGGTCTGCCAAATACCAGAGATAGAGGTCGTCCAGCCGCATCTCAGCCTTTCGCCCGGTTCGAGTTGATTCGAGCCTCAGCAGAGGCCTTGGCGCGTGCGCGCCCGAGTTCGACAGCCTCTCGGACATTCATTTCAATGGCGCCTTGGTCGTGCTCTGGCGACGCGAGGTTTCCCAGCTCGCTGTCGCGCTTGATGAGCCATAGCGCAGTGGCCACGATGCCAAGGCTAACTGTCGGGTCACCAGCCTCGAGCCGCTGCAGCGTGGGCACGGTAATCCCCATACGGTTGGCCCAGGTATTCAACGACTCCTTACGGCGCAAACGGGCCACGGCCAAATCGGCGCCAAGCTTCTCGATGGCGGCCGAAGTTGCTGGAGGCAGCTGAAGGAGTGCTCGGGCCGTCTTTGGCATACAAGTAGATTATAGTGCGAAGTAGGGTTTCGTCAAATTCTATTTGTATATCAATGCCTTCGAGCGGCAGCGACAACCGCACCAAAGGAAAGCCCCGCCAGCTCGATCCCAAAGCGTTTCTGCGCGACGTGTTCCAGCGCATCGCCGACCATCCGATCAACCGTATCGCTTTCTCGAAGCGAAGGTGTCCTTGGCTTCTAAGTGACAGATACTCCGGCGATGCGCTGCATCGCCGTCCTCGACTTCGAAACCACCGGCCTCTCACCCGCCATGGGTGACCGCGCCACCGAGGTCGCCATCGTCCTGATGGAAGACGGCAGAGTGGTCGATCGCTTCCAGTCGCTGATGAACGCGGGCGTGCGGATCTCGGCGTTCATCGAGGCGTTCACTGGCATCACCAACGAGATGATCCAGGCGGCGCCGCCGGCCGAGGAGGTGATGGCCGCTGCCAGCCGCTTCGTGGGCGACGCTCCGCTGGTTGCGCACAACGCGTCGTTCGACCGGCGGTTCTGGGCGGCTGAACTGGAGCGCCTGGCCTGGGACGGCGCCACGCCCGCCAACACGCACGCGCCGTTCGCCTGCACCATGCTGCTTTCGCGGCGGCTGTGGCCGGAGGCGCGCAGCTTCCGGCTCGGCTCGGTGGCGGCGTTCCATGGCATCGGGTTTTCGGGCCGGGCGCACCGCGCGATGGTGGATGCGGAGGTGGCGGCCGCCCTGCTGGCGCGCATCCAGCGCGACCTGGAGCGGCGCTATGACGTCTTCGACTGCCGGCACGAACTGCTGATGAAGCTGCAGAAGTCGCCCAGGGCGAAAATGGCGGAGATCATCCGCAGCTATCTCGAAAACGTGCCCGACGGCGGCGCCAACGCCGCTGTATCACTTGTCGCCGTTGACCTTGATCCGGTTGTCAACCGAGGTCACACCCTCGACCGTCTTCGCGATCGACTCGGCGCGCTGTGAGTCGGCCACGGTCACCGCCGACCCGGTCAGCCGTACTGCACCACTGGAGGTGGTGTCCACGTGCAGCTTGGCCAGTGACGTCGGCTTGTTCGCCGCGAGCTGGGTCTTGACCTTGGCGGTGATCACCGAGTCATGGACCCAGACCTTCGCGCTGCCGCGGTCCTTGTCGGTTTCGTCGGCGGCGTGGCCGGCCAGTGGGATGACCAGGCCGGCGGCGATCATGATCGGGGCGAGTTGCTTGAGCTTCATCATTCGGTCCTTTCTCGAAGCGTCGGAATCGCAGCTGCGTCGCAGCCACGAGTCAACTCTGGCCGACGGCGGGCGATGGGCATGTCGGCACCGGCCGTACTGCGGCGTAGGACGGCGTCGACAGCAGCCAGGCCTGCCTTCAGGCACTCCCGCGTCGCGCGGCGAGGTTCGCGGCCGCCTGCCGCAACGCATCCGCCACCCCCGCCGCCCGGATCGGCTTGGCCAGGTAGTCATCCATCCCCGCCGCCAGGCATTCCTCGCGGTCACCCAGCATGGCGTTGGCAGTCATGGCGATGATCCAGGGCCGGTCGGCCGCGGCGGGGTACCTTTCGTTCAGGCGCCGGCTCGCCTCCAGGCCGTCCAGCACGGGCATCTGTATATCCAGCAGCAGCACGTCGAAGGGTTGGCCGCGCGCCCGCGCCGTGGCTATGGCGTCGAGGGCGCGCTGGCCGTTGTCCACCAACTCCATCCGGTAACCCAGGCTCTCCAGGATCAGCTGGACGACTCGCTGGTTCACGAGGTTGTCTTCGGCCACCAGCACCCGTAGCGCATGTTGCGGGGCCGGCTGCGCTGCCACGGGGGGCGCCGCGTCGGCCGGCGGCTCGAACAGGGCCGACAGCGCCTCGAACAGCGCCTGTGACTTGACCGGCTTGGCCAAAGTCTGCGCGATCCCCAGCTCGGGCCGCCGGCTGCCGCCACCCAACGAAGTCAGCACCAGCAATGGCAGCTGCGCCGTCGCGGGCCGTTGCCGCAGTTCGGCCGCGACGCTGTAGCCGTCCATGCCAGGCATCTGCACGTCCAGGATCGCCGCGTCGAAGGGCTGGCCCGCGTCGATCCATTGCAGCGCCTGCGCGCCCGAGTCCGCCGCCTGGGTCTGCATGCCCCAGCGGCGCGTCTGCAGCGTCAGCAGGGTGCGGTTGGTTGCGTTGTCGTCAACCACCAGCAGGCGTCGGCCTTCCAGGCTGGCTGGCGCGCGGTCGACATGGGGGCCGCGCCCCGGCGCACTCTGGCACGGCACCTCGAACTGGAAGTTGCAGCCCTGTCCCTCCTGCGATTCGACCCAGATGCGCCCGCCCATCAACTCCACCAGGCGGCGGCAGATGGCCAGGCCCAGGCCGGTGCCGCCGAACCGGCGGGTTGTGGAGGCGTCGACCTGGCTGAACACCTGGAACAGCCGGGCCATGCTGTTCGCGGGAATGCCGATGCCCGTGTCGCGTACCGAGGCGTGAAGCAGTGCCTGGCCATCAGGCGCCTCCCGGCGCGACAGTGTGACCACCACTTCGCCCCGCGGGGTGAACTTCACTGCGTTGCTGATGAGGTTGACGAAGACCTGCCGCAGGCGCGTGGCGTCGCCCAGCATCAGCCGTGGCACGTCGTCGGCGATCCACGACATCAGGTCCAGGCCCTTCGCCGCGGCCGGCATTGCGACCAGATGCAGCGCGCCCTCCACGCATTCCGCCAGGTCGACGGGCATATGCTCGAGCTCGAGATGGCCGGAGTCGATCTTTGAGAAATCGAGGATGTTGTTCAACAGGCCAAGCAGCGTGTCGCCGCTGGTGCGGATGGATTCGGCAAACTCGTGCTGCCGGGGAGACAGCGGGCTGTCCAGCAGCAGGTCGCTCATGCCGATCACGGCGTTCATCGGCGTTCGGATCTCATGGCTCATGTTGGCAAGGAACTCGGCCTTGGCGCGCTCGCCGGCCTCCGCGGCCTCCTTGGCAGCGATCAACATGGCCTCGGCCTCCTTGCGCACCGTGATGTCGCGGGCGATGCCCAGCATGCCGATGCACTGGCCGTCGTCGTCGCGCATGGCGACCTTGACGATCTCCTCGTCCTGGCTCTTGCCATCTGGCCCGTCGGTGCGCTTGTCTTCGTAGACCAGTGGTTGGTCCATGGCCATGGCCTGCTCGTCCGTCTCGCGATGCAGCGCACCGATCTCGGGGCCGAATAACTCGGCAGCCGTGCGGCCGACGATCTCTTGCTCGCTAAAGCCGTGGTAACGCTGGTGCGCCGGATTGGACACCTTGTAGACGCCATCCACGTCCTTTAGCCAGACGCGGTCGGGGATGTTGCCGATCAGCGCGCGCAACTGCGCTTCCTTGCGCGCCAATGCATCCTGCGTGGCGGCGTAGTTGGTCATGTCGGTGAAGGTGCGCACCACGCCGCCATCGGGCAGGGGCCGGGTGAGGACTTCCAGCGTGCGGCCATCGGGCATCTTGCGCATATAAGTTTGTGGGCCCCGCACCGGCGGCACGTTCTGGGCCACGAAGCTGCGGGCGGCCGGTTCGACGTACTTGAAGTCGGGGCCAAAATCGCCGCGCTCGATCTGCAACTCCAGCAAACGCTGCAGGGTAGGGTGCGTGGATAGCAGGTCTTCGGAAAATCCCAGCAGCTGCTGGAACCGCTTGTTCCACATGACCACGCGCTCATCGGCATCCATCGTGAGGATGCCCTGGCTCATGCTGTCCAGCGTGATCTGCAGCGCCCGTGTTTTGGCGGCCAGTTCCTGCTGCGCCGTCATGTAGGCAGTGACGTCGGAATAGGTGCGCACCAGGCCGCCATCGGGCAGTGCCTGGCTGGTCACTTCAAGCACCAGGCCGGCGCGAGTGCGGCGCAGGTAGCGCCCGGTAGAGGCCGGGGCGTCCAGCGGGCTTGGCGCGCTGCCGATGGCGATTGCCGCGCGCGCATCGTCGCTGAGCAGTTCTTCATGTTCGCCGAAGTCCCCGCGTTCCTGCTGGAAGCGCAGCACGTCGCGGATGTTGGGCCGGGCGGCCACCAGGGCCTCGGGCAAGTCGAGCAGTTCGAGCAGGCGCTGGTTGTACAGAACCACCGTGCCGTCAGCGGTCACTCGTGCGATGCCCCGGCCCGCGTTGTCCAGGGTCAGCTGCAGCGCCTCAGCGGCGCGCACTCGCTCGGTGATGTCCTCGATGGTGCCCTCGTGATAGAGCACATGGCCCTCGCTGTCGCGAACCAGGTGGGCGTTCTCGCTGATCCAGAAGGCCTCGCCGGTGTCGTGACGGCGCATCTCGGAGACAAAGTCGCGAACCCACCCGTGGTCCGCCAGCAGCGCGTGCAGCTCGGCGCGGCGCCCGGGCTGCGCGTACCAGCCGTCCGCGCGGGACTTGACGGCGGTCAGCATCTTCTGTTCAGACTCGAAGCCGAGGATCCGCACCATGGCCCTATTGGCCCGCAGCTGGCGGTTTTGCGCATCGGTGCGGTAGGCGCCGATGGGCAGCAGTTCGAACAGAGTGGAGAAGTTGTCGTCCCAGGGCATGCTGGGCCCTATCCTAGTATGGGTTGGCCGGTGTTACAGGTTGCCTGCGAACAGCATCCGCAGCACCGCATCTTTGAGGCTGTGCAAGTCCGCCAGCCCCAGCCGCTCCAGATACTCGGGCGGCGCTTCCTTACCGGTCCAGAGGCTTTTTA
>JANYAN010000539.1 GCA_025361305.1 Burkholderiales bacterium | reverse complement strand
TGACGTTGAGATTGCCCTGCGCGTCCGCCTGGGCCAGGCCGAGTACCGCCAGGTCGAGGCCACCACCGTCGTAGAAATCGAACTGGTTGGGCTGGTCGATGATGGCCTGGGCGTTGACCGCTGCGCCGAAGCTCAGGCCGCTGGCAGGGATGCCGCCAATCACACCGGGTTCGGCAGTCAGCGTCACGAGGTCGATGACGCGCTCTTCGGCCGCCACAGCGGCCACGCCCTCGGGCATGCCAATGCCCAGGTTCACCACGCCATTGGCCCTGAGTTCGAGTGCCGCGCGGCGCGCGATGATCTTGCGCTCGCTGAACTCCATGGGAACCAGTTGGTCCATCGGCAACCGGATCTCCCCGGAGTAGGCCGGGTTGTACTGCTCGCTGAACGTCTGCATGTGATAGGCCGGGCTGCTGGCCACGACCACCGCGTCGATCAGTACGCCTGGCACCTTCACCTGCCGCGGGTTCAGGGTGCCGCGCTCTGCCACGCGCTCGACCTGCGCGATGACGATGCCGCCGCTGTTGCTGGCCGCCATCGCAATGGCCAGCGCCTCCAGCGTGAGCGCCTCGCGTTCCATCGTCAGGTTGCCATCCGGGTCGGCCGTGGTGGCGCGAATGATGCCCACGGAACTCGGGAAGGCCTTGTAGAACAGGTACTCCTGCCCATCGATCTCCATCAGCCGCACCAGCTCTTCGGTGGTGCACCCGTTGATGCGCCCGCCGCCGTGGCGTGGATCGACAAAGGTGTCCAGCCCCACCCGGGTCAAGGTGCCGGGCTTGCCGGCGGCGATGTCGCGAAACAGGTGGGTCAGCACGCCCTGGGGCAGGTTGTAGGCCTCGATCTGGTTGGCCACCGCGAGCTTCTGCAGTGATGGTACCAGCCCCCAGTGGCCGCCGACGACGCGCCGGATCATCCCCGCATGGCCAAAGTGATTCAGGCCCCGCTCCTTGCCGTCGCCCTGCCCCGCCGCATAGACAAGCGTCAGGTTCCTGGGTGAGCCGACGCCGGTCTCCGCCTTGGTGGCCAGAAATCGTGCCTCCAGCGCCACGGCAATTTCTTCGGCGAAACCGATCCCGACAAATCCGCCCGTGGCCACGGTGTCGCCGTCATGGATCAGGCGCACGGCCTCGGCAGCGGTGACTACCTTGTTGCGCCGGCCGCCCAACGGGGCATGCTGGTTCAGATCGTTATGCAAGCTGGTCTCCTGGCAACTGCTCCTATCATCCCCAACATCGGGGCGCTACGCTTCAAGGAAAACCATGCCATTGATCGAGCGCAACAACCTCGCGGCCCTGCAGCAGCGCTACGGCGCGCGCTACCGCTGGCTGTTGCTGCTGTCCGTGATGGTGGGCACCGTCGCCTCCGTCATGTCTTCGACGATCGTGAACGTGGCGATCCCCGACATGAGCCACCACTTCCTGCTGGGGCAGGAGCGGGCGCAGTGGGTCAGCTCAGGCTTCATGGTGGCCATGACGGCTTCGATGCTCACCACACCCTGGCTGTTGTTGCGCTACGGCTATCGCCGCACCTACGCCGGCACGATGTTGCTGCTCATGGCCGGCGGTATTGCCGGCGGGCTGGCCAACAGCTTCACGCTGGTCCTGGCCGCCCGCGTGGCCGAAGGCCTGGCTGCCGGCATCGTGCAGCCGATTCCCGCGATCATCATCCTGCGCGCCTTCGAACCCAGGCAACAGGGCCGGGCCAGCGGCATCTTCGGAATGGGCGTCGTGCTGGCGCCAGCACTGGGTCCCAGCATCGGCGGCGTGCTGGTCGACCTCTACGGCTGGCGTTCGATCTTCTTCCTGGTGACTCCGTTCTGCCTTGCTTCACTGTGGCTGTCGGCGAAATTCGTGCCGGACTCGGCGCCTGGCGGCGCGGCCGCAAGCCGGGGCAGCCGGCTGGATTGGCGGGGGCTCCTGCTGGGCGCCACAGGCACGCTGTGCCTACTCAACGGGCTGGTGCAGTTGCACCATGACAGCCTGATTGCGGGACTGCTGCTCGCTGCCGCGGTGGGGGCGCTGGCCGTGTTCGTGTGGTGGCAGCGAACCTGCAAGGCGGCCGGTGGCAACCCCCTGATGGACATGGCGCTGTTCACCCACCGCAGCTTCACCATGGGCAGCCTGGTCGCATTGACCTACGGCGCGGCACTGTTCGGCTCGCTTACCTGCTGCCGGTGTACATGCAGCTCGCACTGGGCCTGTCGCCATCGTACGTCGGCACGATTCTGCTGCCCGCAGGGCTGGTACTGGCGGTCACGATTGCCGGCGCGGGCCGCCTTGCGGATCGCCAGCCTACGCATCGGCTCGTCAGCACTGGCGTGGCGCTGCTGGCGACGTCATTTGCGTTGATGCCGCTGATCGCGCTGGGCACGCCGATCTGGCTGCTGGTGGCGCTGGCCATCCTCGGGCGCATCGGCCTGGGCTTCATCCTGCCTTCGCTGAACCTGGGTTCGATGCGCCAGCTGGACGCCAGCCTGATCGCCCAGGGCTCGAGCGCGATCAATTTTTTGCGCATGCTGGGCGGTGCCGCCGGTGTGAGCCTGTGCGGCATCGTGCTCGAATGGCGCCTGGCCGTGCACGGCGACTCGCTGGCCAACGCGGTCAGCAGCCCGGCACGCCTGGCCGCCTTCAACGAGGTGTTTCTGATGCTGGCCGGCCTGTGCGCGCTGGCGCTGATCGCCGCGTGGCGAGTACGCGATCGATCACAAGCCCCCGCGACGGGTTCAGAATAGGCCCACTCATGTGCCAGCTACTCGGAATGAACTGCAACACGCCGACCGACGTGACGTTCAGCTTCACCGGTTTCGCCCAGCGCGGCGGGCGCACCGACCACCATGCGGACGGCTGGGGCATCGCCTTCTTCGAGGGCCTGGGACTGCGTCATTTCGTCGATCACCAGAGCGCCTGTGATTCGCCTGTGGCCGAACTGATCCGCCACTACCCGATCAAGAGCCGCAACGTGGTGGCCCATATCCGCAAGGCCACGCAGGGCGCCGTCGCGCTGGAGAACTGCCATCCGTTTGTGCGCGAACTCTGGGGCCGCTACTGGGTATTCGCCCACAACGGCGATCTGAAGGATTTCAATCCCAGGCTTCACGCGAGCTTCCGGCCGGTAGGTTCCACCGACAGCGAACGGGCCTTCTGCTGGATCGTGCAGGAGATGGCCAAATCCCACGCAGGAGTCCCCAGCGTGGCCGAGCTGACCCTGACCCTGCGCGAGCTGAGTGCGCAGATTTCAAGGCATGGTACGTTCAACTTCATGCTGTCCAACGGCGAGGCATTGTGGGCGCACTGCTCCACCCATCTGTACTTCGTCGAACGCCGCCACCCGTTCGCCCATGCCCAGCTGGCCGACGATGACCTGAGCATCGACTTCGCCCGCAACACCACGCCCCAGGACAAAGTGGCTGTGGTGGTGACCGCGCCCCTGACGACCAACGAGACCTGGACCCAATTCGCTCCTGGCGAGCTCAGGGTGTTTGTAGATGGGGAAGCGGGGGCGGGAACGGGCTGACCGAACGCAGAGGACGCAAAACTACGCAAAAGACGCAAAAAAGACAATCAAGGGTTGAAGAAAATTTTCATCATTTTTCTGATTTCCCTTTTGCGTCTTTTGCGTAACCTTTGCGTCCTCTGCGTTCGGTTGTCCGAATTCAGCGCAGCGCAGCCTCAAGCGCATCGATGAACATCGCGGGCACATCGAAGCCGGTCTGCTGAAAGATCTCCTGGAAGCAGGTTGGGCTGGTGACGTTGATCTCGGTCAGGCAGTCGCCGATCACGTCCAGACCCACCAGCAGCAGTCCACGCGCGGCCAGCACCGGGCCAATGGCCTGGGCGATCTCGCGGTCACGCGGGCTAAGCGGCTGGGCCACGCCCTTGCCGCCGGCGGCCAGGTTGCCCCGAACTTCGTTGCCCTGGGGAATGCGCGCCAGGCTGAAAGGCACTGGTTGCCCGCCAATTACCAGCACCCGCTTGTCGCCCAGCACGATTTCCGGGACAAAGCGCTGAACCATGATCGTGGTCGCGCCATGGTGGTTGAGCGTCTCGATGATCGAGCCCAGGTTCAGGCCGTCGGGGCCGACCCGGAAGATGCCCATCCCGCCCATTCCGTCCAGGGGTTTGAGGATGATCTCGCCATGCTCGGCATGAAACCGCGTCACCTCGGCCGGTTCGCGCGTGACCAGCGTCGGCGTGGTGAACTGGGCGAACTCCATGATCGCCAGTTTTTCCGGGTGGTCGCGCAGCGACCCGGGCTTGTTGAACACCCGCGCGCCTTCGCGCTCGGCGTGCTCCAACAAGTGGGTAGCGTAAAAATACTCGCTGTCGAACGGCGGGTCCTTGCGCATGACGATGGCGTCAAAATCTCTGAGCGAGTGTATTGCGTCGCGCGTTTCGCGGAACCAATCGTCCTCGGCGCCGGTCAGCGTGATTTCCCGCACCCGGGCCTTGACCGGCTCGCCCGATTGCCACGACAGGTGGCGCGGCTCGCAGGCCGCAATGTGGTAGCCCCGGCGCTGCGCCTCCCGCATCATGGAGAACGTTGTGTCCTTGTAGGTCTTGAAGGCCTCAAGCGGGTCAGCTACGAAAAGGATATTCATCAAACAGCCTCAGATCTCGATCTTCGAGCCCAGTTCCACCACCGAATTGTTCGGCAGGTTCAGGAAGTCGGCCGCCGCGCTGGCGTTGTGGTGCATCTGCGCGAACAGCTTTTCCCGCCAGGTCGCCATGCCGCTGCCGATGGTTGGAATGACGGTGTCGCGCGAGAGGAAATAGCTGGTCGTCATCGGCTCGATTTCACAGCCGCGGCCGCGGATCTGCTCCAGCGCGCGCGGAACATCCGGGTCGTTCTTGAAACCGTAGTTCAGCACCACCTGCCAGCAATCGTGCCCGAGCGACTCGATCTCCAGGCGCTTGTTGATCCCGATCCACGGTACCTCGTGGCTTCGCACCGTGACGAACAGGTTGTTCTGGTGCAGAACCTTGTTGTGCTTCAGGTTGTGCAGCATGGCATTGGGCACGGTGCCGGGCTCGGCCGTGAGGAACACGGCCGTACCCTCGACCCGGGTGGGCGGCGTCACGAACACCGCTGCAAGAAAGCTGGGCAAGTCGATCGCGTCGATGCGCATCTTCTCGGCCAGCAGCTGCCGGCCCTGCTTCCAGGTCATCATCAGGGTGAAAATGCCGCCGCCGATCATCAGCGGGAACCAGCCGCCGTCGATCAGCTTGAGCAGGTTGGAGGAAAAGAAGGTGACGTCGACCACGAAGAACCAGCCGGTCGCCGCAATGCACAGCGGCAGCGGATACTTCCACCGGTAGCGCACGACGAAGAATGTCAGTGTGGTCGTGATCAGCATGTCCAGCGTCACGGCAATGCCGTAGGCACCGGCCAGGTTGCTGGAGGAGCGGAACATCACGACGGCCAGGACGATCGCAACGAACAGCCCCCAGTTCACGAACGGGATATAGATCTGCCCGGTATCGCGCACGCTGGTGTGCTGGATGTTCAGGCGCGGAAGATAGCCCAGCTGGATCACCTGCTTGGTGACGCTGAAGGCCCCGGTGATCAACGCCTGCGACGCGATCACCGTCGCCGCGGTGGCCAGCACCACCAGTGGCAGCAGCGCCCAGTCCGGCGCCATCATGTAGAAGGGATTCTTGACAGCCTCGGGCCGCGCCAGCAGCAACGCACCCTGGCCGAAGTAATTGAGCGTCAGGGCCGGCATGACCACCGTGAACCAGGCCAGCCGGATCGGCCGCTTGCCGAAGTGTCCCAGGTCGGCATACAGCGCCTCGGCCCCGGTCACGCACAGCACCACGGCGCCCAGGATGATGAAGGTGATCCCGGGGTTGTTGAACATGAACAGCACCGCGTAGTGCGGGCTGAGCGCCAGCAGGATCTCGGGACGACGCAGGATGTGCGAAATCCCCAGCACCGAAATCGCGGCGAACCACACCAGCGTGATCGGCCCGAAGAAGCGGCCGATGCCACCCGTGCCGTGCTTCTGGAAGACGAAAAGCAGGAACAGCACGACCAGGGTCAGCGGGATCACCGATTGCTTGAATGCCGGCGAGACCACCTCAAGGCCCTCGACCGCCGACAGCACCGAGATGGCCGGCGTGATCACGCCGTCGCCGTAAAAGAGCGACGTGCCGAAGATCCCCACGCCCAACAAGGCCTGGCGCAGGCGGGGCTTGTCCTTCACGGCCTGAGAGGCAAGCGCCAGCATGGCTATCAGGCCGCCTTCGCCGTTGTTGTCGGCGCGCAAAACCAGCACCACGTACTTGATCGAGACGATAACCGTCAACGTCCAGAAGAAGATCGACAGGATGCCGTAGACGTTTGCCGTTGTGAACGGAACATGGCCGGAGCCGAAAACCTCCTTGACCGCGTACAGGACGCTGGTGCCGATATCACCGTAGACGACACCGATGGCGCCAATCGTCAGCGCCGCGAGCGAAGATTTCGACTTTTGCACTAAATGGCTCCGCCCTGGCGGCCACGGCCGGCGAAGTTCCTTTTCTTTTGGGACCGCTATTGTGCGCCAGCGCCACGCGAAAACCGTCTCATGTTGCGGCGCAACAACTACCGGAAACCGCTAGTCGTAGACCTCGGCGTCGGGATCGGTCGCCTCCAGCTCGTAGCTGGCCGCCAGCATCGCAAGCCGGCCGATCACGCCATACATATAGAAGCGGTTGGGCGCACTCGCGCCCGGCTTCTCGCCCGGCTGAGGTAAGCGCGTACTCTCGGCAAACGCCAGAGGCACGAAGCTGGCGCCCGGTGCATTCAGGTTCTCGTCGATGCCGCGCTCGGCGTGGACGCGATAGAAGCCGCCGACTACGTAGCGGTCCATCATGTAGACGACCGGTTCGGCAACGGCTTCGTTGATGCGCTCGTTGGTCAGCACACCTTCCTGGATGATCACGTCGGTGACTTCCTGGCCGTCCTTGATCACCGCCATCTTGTTGCGGGTCTTGCGGTTGATGCCGTCGAGTTCCCTGGCATCGCGCACGGTCATGATGCCCATGCCATAGGTGCCGTTGTCGGCCTTGACCACCACGAACGGTTTCTCGTTGATGCCGTATTCCTTGTACTTCTTGCGGACTCGGGCCAGCAGCGCGTCCACGTTGGTGGTCAGGCACTCCATTCCCGAACCATCGGCGAAATTCACCTCGCCGCACTTGTTGTACATCGGGTTGATCAGCCACGGATCGATGCCCAGGAGCTTGCCGAACCGCTTGGACACCTCCTCGTAACTGCGGAAGTGGTTGCTCTTGCGCCGCACCGACCAGCCCGCGTGCAGCGGCGGCAGCAGGTACTGCTCGTGCAGGTCTTCCAGGATGCCCGGTGCCCCGGCGGACAGGTCGTTGTTCAGCAGGATGGTGCAGGGATCGAAGTCCTTCAGCCCCAGGCGCCGCCTGCTGCGCACCACCGGTTCGAGCAGCACCGAGCCGCCGCCCGGCAGATCGACCAGGGTCGGCTCCTTGACCTCCGGGCTGATCGAGCCGATCCGCACGTTCAAGCCCGCCATGTGGAAGATGCGCTTGAGCTGCGCGACGTTGCTCAGGTAGAAAGTGTTGCGGGTGTGATTCTCGGGAATCACCAGCAGGTTCTTGGCCTCGGGGCAGATCTTCTCGATCGCCGCCATGGCCGACTGCACGGCCAGCGGCAGCATCTCGGGCGTCAGGTTGTTCCAGCCCCCGGGAAACAGGTTGGTGTCCACCGGGGCCAGCTTGAAGCCGGCATTGCGGATGTCGACCGAGCTGTAGAACGGCGGTGTGTGTTCCATCCACTCCAGCCGGAACCAGCGCTCGATCGCCGGCATGGAGTCGAGAACACGCTGTTCGAGTTCGTTGATCGGGCCGGTCAGGGCAGTGACGAGATGCGGAACCATGCGGCCCTCTTGGCTTCAGTGATGGGAGTCATCGAGTGAATTGTAGGGATTTGGGGCCAAAGCGCCGGGTTGCAAGGCTGCCGGCCGCCGTCATGACATGCGTGCCAGAGGTAGATTGAGCAGCAGATTCTGCGGCTTGAGCCTGAGGTGGTGCTGTTCGTCCATGGCCATGGCCAGATAGACCGGGTGGCCGGCCACTTCTGAACGGACGACGCCGGCATCGGCAAATTCAAGGCGGAACAGGCACAGCATGCGCTCCATCCTCTGCGGGCTCACATCTTCGCCGCGATAAAGATCGTTCAGGATGGCGCTGGCCTGCGCATCCAGGCCCACGTGCCAGACCCAGTGCTCGTCGTCGATTTCCCGTTCCACCGTGATGCTCACCGTGGTGCCCAGAAAGTGTTGCACCCAGCCCTCGAGCACATGACACAGCGCCGCCTGCGCCGGTTGGCCGTGATTCAGGCTGAGCACCAGGTCGCGGGCTTCGTCGCGGCCCCAGTAGGCATCCGCATTCGCTTCGTGCAGCACGTCCAGGTCAGCCGTGCGTAGCACGGCCCCGCCCTGCCTGAGCAGTTCGCCGATGCCCCCGAAGCTGCCCGAAACCGCGTGCCGCTCGACGGTTTCGTCGTCGGCCGCCATCACCTGACCGTCATCCCGCACCGAAATCTTCTGGGGGCGAAACAGCATTTCCGCCGCGCGGGCGTGCATGGCCGGGGCTTCATTGCCCAGGATATGGCGCAGCAGGACCTCGGTGAGCTGATGGACCAGCAGCGGTGGCACATCCACGCCCTCGCCGCGGAACAGTTGCATGTAGCTGCCTTCGAGCGTCGGACACGCCAGCAGCCGCTGGCGAAAGCGCAGCCACACAGCGTAGTTGGCGCGCGTGTCGGCGTCTTGCACAGCCGCCAGCTGCGCTTCGCTCACCCCACCGCGCGGCTGGCCGGCCAGGTATTCATGCAGCGCAAGCTCGGCGTCGCAGGACTCGGCCACGGGTGCGAGTTCGGGCCGCTGCAGCAGGCTGCGCAAAAAGTCATCCGTGACGACCAGATGCCCCTGTGCATCGGTGTCCAGCAAGCGGTAGCCAGACTGCTGCCAATAATCGTGCATGGGTCGGGTCAGGACCGGACTTCGCCGCGGCCCAGCACCACCCATTTCAGCGACGTCAGGCCCTCCATGCCGACCGGCCCACGCGCATGGAACTTGTCGGTGCTGATGCCGATTTCGGCGCCCAGGCCGTATTCGAAGCCGTCGGCGAAGCGCGTGCTGGCATTGACCATGACGCTGGCCGAATCCACCTCGCGCAGAAAGCGCTGGGCGTGCCCGTGGTCGCGTGTGACGATGGCATCGGTGTGGTGGCTGGAATACCGGTTGATGTGGGCTATCGCCTCGTCGATTCCTTCGACGACCTTGACACTGATGATGGGCGCCAGGTATTCCTCGGACCAGTCCTGCTCGGTGGCCGCCATGAGGTGGGCGCCGGACACCGCCGACAGGATGGCCAATGCCTGGGCGTCGCAGCGCATTTCGACACCCTTGGCCGCATAGACCGCGCCGATCTTCGGCAGAAACTGCGCGGCGACACTGCGCGCCACCAGCAGGCCTTCGCTCGCATTGCACGGACTGTATTTCTGCGTCTTGGAGTTGTCAGCGATGTTTACCGCCATCTGCAGATCGGTCGGATCGTCCACGTAGACATGGCAATTGCCATCCAGGTGCTTGATGACCGGGACCCGGGCCTCTCGGCTGACTCGCTCGATCAGGCCCTTGCCCCCGCGCGGAATGATCACGTCGACGAACTGCGGCATCGCGATCAGCTGGCCCACGGCCTCGCGGTCGGTTGTCTGGACCAGTTGCACCGCTTGCGCGGGCAGGCCGCTGTCGACCAGCGCCTGCTGCACCAGGCGCGCCAGCGCCTTGTTCGATTCGATCGCCTCGGAGCCACCGCGCAGGATACAGGCGTTGCCGCTCTTGATCGACAGGCTCGCGGCCTCGATCGTGACGTTGGGGCGGCTCTCGAAGATCATGCCAAAAACGCCGATGGGAACGCGCATCTGGCCCACCCGGATGCCGCTGGGCTGCTGGCGCAGCGACGTGATCTCGCCAATGATGTCCGGCATCGCGGCCAGCTGCTCGCAGCCCTGGGCCACGGTTTCGATGATCCTGGGCGTGAGCTTGAGCCGGTCGATCATCGGCGCGGCCAGGCCGGCGGCGACGCCTCGCTCGACGTCGCCCGCATTCTCCTGCTGCAGGCTTGCGCCGTTGGCGCGCAGCAAGGCGGCCAGGGCCCGCAAAGCCCGGTTGCGGGTAGCCGCGTCCGAGCGTGCCATCAACGCGGACGCGTGCCGGGCCTGCAGACCCAGCGTCTGCGTGTACTCGGCGATGTTCAGCGCGTTCATACGACCATTTTACGGGGCGGGCTGGCCGGCTGCACGGCGCACTCCTGGCACAGCGCGAAGGCCAGCCGCTGTAGTGCTTGCCAGCCATCGGTGGGCCAGCCTGGCGCCTTCAGGCCCTTGACGATCCCGTCGACCAGGTGCGCCGAATGCAGCAGGTTATCCAGCGCCACGGGCGTGAGGCGCGGCAGCACCCGCTCGAACAACCTTTCCTTCAATCCCCAGACCCGCTGCTCCCGCAGCGCCATGGGCAGCGGCCGCCCGGCTGCCATCGCATCCTTCACACGCTTGAGCGCGCGGATGTCCTCGGCCAGCGTGTAGTGCACCAGCACCGCCGCCTCGCCCTCGGCCTGCAGGCCTTCGAGCATCCGCTGCACGCGTGCCGCCGGCCCGGCCAGCACGGCCTCGGACAGTTTGAACACGTCGTAGCGCGCGACGTTGAGCACGGCGCTTTCGACCTGATCGAAGCCCAGTTCGCCTTGCGGGTAAAGCAACCCCAGCTTTTGCACCTCCTGGTGCGCGGCCAGCAAGTTGCCTTCCACCCTGTCAGCAAAAAACTGCAGGGTGCGCTGACCCTCCTCGCCAGCCATCACGGCCTGGCCCTGGCGCTGCAGGCGCTGCGCGATCCACTGCGGCAGGGCTGCCCGTTCGACCGGTTCGACCTGGATCGTGACACCGAAGCTTTCAAGCGCGGCGAACCAGGCGGCGCCCCGGGCGGCCTTGTCCAGCCGCGGGAGCAGCACCAACGTCAGCATCGACTCATTGCCCTGCGCGCCCTGCGCCAGTTGCTGAACCGCTTCGCTGCCGTCCTTGCCTGGCTTGCCCGAAGGGATCCGCAACTCGACGATCTGCTTGTCGGCAAACAGGCTGAGCGAACCGCCGGCGGCTAGAACCTCGCTCCAGTCGAAATGCGCCCCCGCCACTGTGTGCACTGTCCGCTCCGCATAGCCTTGTTCGCGCGCCACGGCCCTGATGGCGTCGGCCCCCTCCTGCACCAGCAGCGGCTCGTCGCCATGCAGGGTGTAGAGCGGCTTGAGCCCGCGCTGCAGGTGCTGGCTCAATTGGGCTAGGGCAAGCTGCATGCGACGAGTTTAAGCGGTGTCACCACCGCATCGTCAGCCAACGTTCATGCTGTCTCCGTGGCACGGTCTGGGACAGGTGTTGCTATTGACTTAATAGCAAATGTCCTGCGTTTCTCAAGAGCCATGTGCAGGAAGGCATCTACGGCCCGGTCGATCAGGGCCCGCGTGATGGTCAGCGGCGGGGCGAACCGGATCACCGTCTCGTGGGTCTCCTTAGACAGGACACCGCGCGCGGCCAGGGATTCGACCAGTTCGCGCGCCGACGCGTGGGCCGGCGCGATATCGACGCCTACCCACAAGCCCCGGCCACGAACCGCTCGCACCAGCGGCTGCACCGCCGCCTGGACCTCGCGAAGCCGCGCGATCAGGTATTCGCCCAGCTCGGCGCTGCGTTGCACCAGCCCCTCGTCCTCGATGACCTGCAACGCCTCCAGCGCGACGGCAGCGCCCAGGGCATTGCCACCAAAGGTCGAGCCATGGCTGCCCGGGTCGAACACGTTCATCACCGCCGAGTCGGCCAGGAAGGCGCTGACCGGCAGCAGGCCGCCCCCCAACGCCTTGCCCAGAATGAGCGCGTCGGGCCGGATGCCTTCGTGTTCGAACGCGAACCAGCGGCCGGTGCGCCCGAGGCCCGCCTGCACCTCGTCAATGATCAGCAGCACGTTGTTCTGAGTGCACCATTGCCGCAGCTGCGCAAAGAAGCCGGGCGGCGGCAGCACCACGCCGGCCTCGCCCTGGATCGGCTCGACCAGCACGGCGCAGGTGTTGGGCGACGCACCCGCGCGGACGCTGTCCATATCGCCGAAATCGAAGTGCCTGAAGCCGGGCGCGAACGGCCCGAATCCGTCCCTGTAGTCGGGCTCGCTCGAAAAGCCAATGATGGTACTGGTGCGGCCATGAAAGTTCTGCCGGGCCACCAGGATCTCGGCCTGGCCCGGCGCGACGCCCTTGACCCGGTAGCCCCAGCGCCGGGCACACTTGATCGCTGTCTCCACGGCTTCGGCCCCGGTGTTCATCGGCAAGGCCCGCTCGAAGCTGGTCAGAGCGCAAAGCTTGTGCAGGAACGGACCCAGCGTGGTGCCGTGATAGGCACGCGAAGTGATGGCGACTTTCTGCAATTGCCTCTGCGCGGCAGCCACCAGGCGCGGGTGCAAATGGCCGTGGCTGACAGCCGAATACGCACTCATCATGTCGACGTATTCTCGCCCTTCAACATCCCACACGAGGCAATCGAGCGCACGATCGACGACCACCGGTACCGGTCGATAGTTGCGGGCACCGTACCGCGCCTCTGTGCCAATGTAATCCTGCGTCAGCGTGCGTTTGCCGGTATCCATTCCATGCTCCCTGTGAATCGTTCAAGTCTACGGATCAGGCGCTGCCGCAGGCGTGAACGCGCAGGGATACGACAGCCGGAACGGCATGGTTCGGTGTCAATCACTTCCGAATCGGAAGTGAAGTAGGACACCATCCGCCGGCCTTGTTGGCGCGGCCGGTGGCCAGGGCGGGTCGTTCTCCGGGCACGCTCGCGGGCAGTCATCCCATGCACGCAAATGCCATCGCGTCAACAACGGAGCTTGCAGTTGAAAACTGCAGCAACCGCGAATGGCCCTGCGCCCGACCCGCCCCGACCACCGACCTTGAAGTGATGTGGTGGGGCAAGACGTAAGTCAGCTGTGAAAGTAGGCTGCTATTGACTGTCGGCGGGCGCCCTGATCCATCACTTTGAGGTCGGTGGTCGAGGTGTCCGGGCGCAGGGCCATTCGCGGTTGCTACAACGGCTGCATGCAAGTCAATGCGTTGATGCGATTGCCCTGTTGTGCCTGGGATGACTGCCCGCGAGCGTGCCCGGAGAACGGACATCTCGGCCGCCGACCGCGCCAACCAAGCGACCCAAACGACCAAATAAACGCGTCCTACTTGCCCCGCGATTTGGCGGGCGGCAACGGAAACCCGGCAAATTCCTTGATGGTCTGCAGCTCTATGTTGGTGACGATCTTCTCAATGCCCAACGCCGCGTCATCCAGCCACTCGTTGATCAGGCGGTGATAGTGGTCAAGGTGCGGGCAGGCGATGCGGGCGATGTAGTCGTAGCGCCCGCTGATGACGTAACAGGCCACCACCTCCGGCGTGCCGGCCATGCGCTTTTCGAAACGCTGGACCACCGACTGGCGCTGGTCCTTCAGCGCGATTTCCGCAAATACGCAGATCTGCTCGCCCAGGACGGCGCGGTGGACCAGGGCGCGGTAACCCTCGATCTGCCCCTGTGCCTCGAGTTTGCGGACGCGGTTGAGGGTTGCGCGCGCTGACAGGTGCACGGCATCGCTGAGCGATTGCACCGTGGCGCGGCCATCATGCTGAAGCAGCTCCAGCAGCTTGAGGTCTACCCTGTCCAGCTGCATCGCTACAGCGTCTTGACCGCCGCCAGACGCCGCATCAGCTGCTGCACGATGTCGCTCTGCATATCGCGGTACAGCATGTTCTCTTCACCTTCCTTGGCCAGCGCGGCCGATTCGGTGTAGCTGATGTCGCGCTGCTGCAGCAGCTCGGTTTCCGTGATCAGTTCCTTGCCGCCGGGCGTGCGCAGCCTGAATTTGAAGCGCCTGCGAAGCAGGAACTCACGCACCTGGCCAGACGAATTCAGGCCAACGATCACCTTCTCGCGCTGGTCGGCCAGCGTGTCCAGCACGACCTGTGCCTGGGCCGCCGCGCCAACCACCTGGACAGTCCCGCCCGAGACGATGCTGCGGCGCAGCTCGTTGCCCAGCGACGAGTTGGCCGGCGCGCCGATGTAGATCGTCGTGAACGCGAATACCGGCGCCTGCCTCAGCTCGAACCCGCAGCCGGACAGTGTCAGGCCGACCCCGGCCAGCAAGGCGAAGCGGCGCGATGAAGTGCTGGCTGGGGCGGCCTTGCGCATCATGACTAGATCACCACGTTGACCAGCCGCCCGGGGACGACAATCACTTTTTTTGCCTCGGCACCCGGTGCGAACTTGGCGAAGGCCTCGCATGCCAGCGCGAGTTCTTCAATCTGCTCGCGGCTGGCGCCGGCCGGTACGCTGACCGAGCCGCGATGTTTGCCATTGACCTGCAGCACCAGCTCGATTTCGTCCTGCAGCAGTGCCTCATCGTCAACCCGTGGCCAGGGCGCGTCGAGCAGATCGCCATGGGCCTGGGCGTAACCCAGCGCCTCCCACAGCGCATGCGTCACATGCGGGGTGGCTGGGTAGAGCACGCGCAGCAGGATGCCCAGGCCCTCGCGCACGGCGGCGGCGGCGCCAGGCTCCCCGGCACCCTTGAAATCCTCCAGCGCATTGAGCAGTTTCATCGCGCCGGACACCACCGTGTTGTATTGCATCCGCTGGTAGTCGTAGTCCACCTGCTTGAGCACCGTGTGGATCTCCAGCCGCAGGGCTTTGGCAAGCTGGCCCGGCGCTGGCGCGGCCGCTACTGCAGCCGGGCCATCCCGATGCAGCTTGTAGCCGAAATTCCAGACCCTTCGCAGGAAGCGATGCGAGCCCTCGAGCGCGGCGTCGTTCCATTCCAGGGTGGCCTCGGGTGGCGCCGTGAACATGGTGTACAGGCGAGCCGTGTCGGCGCCGTAGCGGTCGATCAGGTCCTGGGGATCCACGCCGTTGCTCTTGGACTTGGACATCGTCGTCCAGCCTTCGTAGGTCACGGGCAGCCCGTCAGCCTTGGCGGTGGCCGAAATGACACGGGCGTGCTCGTCGCGCACGATGTCCAGGTCGTGGGCCCAGTAGTACTGCTTGCCGGCTTTGTCCCAGGAGCGCACGAAAGCTTCGTTAAGGACCATGCCCTGCGTCAACACCCGGGTGAAGGGTTCGTCCACCTTGACCAGGCCCATGTCGCGCATCACCTTGGTCCAGAACCGGGCGTAGAGCAGGTGCAGGATGGCATGTTCGATGCCCCCGATGTACTGGTCCATCGGCATCCAGTAGTCCGCCCCGCCCGCCACCATGGCCTGGCCGTTCTTCGGGTCGCAGTACCGCATGTAATACCAGGACGAATCGACGAAAGTGTCCATGGTGTCGGTTTCGCGCCGCGCATCGTTGCCGCACACCGGGCATTTGGCGTGCAGGAAATCGGCGCGCTTGTTCAGCGGATTGCCCGAACCGTCCGGCACGCAGTCCAGGGGCAGCACCACCGGCAGGTCTTGTTCGGGCACCGGCACGGCTCCGTGTTCGTCGCAGTGGATGATGGGGATGGGCGTACCCCAGTAGCGCTGGCGGCTGATGCCCCAGTCGCGCAGCCGCCAGGTGGTTTTCTTCCCGCCCAGGCCCTTTTGTTGCAGGGCGTGGGCCACCGCGTTGACCGCGTCGCCATAGCTGAACCCGCTGAAGACGTCGGAGTTGATCGTGACACCGCGCTGCTTATCGGCGTACCAGTCATGCCAGGTCTTGTAATCGTAATGCTCGCCGTCCACATGCACCACCTGCATGATGGGCAGCCTGTGCTTCATGGCGAACTCGAAGTCGCGCTCGTCGTGACCGGGCACGCCCATGACGGCACCGTCACCGTAGCTCATGAGCACATAGTTGCCGACCCACACCTCGACCTGTTCGCCGGTCAGCGGATGCGTTACCTGCAGGCCGGTGGGCAGGCCTTCCTTCTCGCGCAGGGCTAGCTCGGCCTCGGTGGTGCCACATCAACGTCGATGAACTGCGAGGGCGGAGGTGCCCAGCGCGCCTTCAGCGCCTCGACCGGCTGATCCGGCGCCCAAGTGGCGCCAATG
>JANYAN010000387.1 GCA_025361305.1 Burkholderiales bacterium | reverse complement strand
GCAAACCAGCTCACCACGGTGGCCGGCAGCAGGATGATCGACGAGGCGAAGATAGGCGGGATCACGCCGGCCATGTTCAGCTTCAGTGGCAGGTGCGATGACTGGCCGCCGTAGACCTTGTTGCCCACCTGACGGCGCGCGTAGTTCACCAGGATCTTGCGCTGGCCGCGCTCGATGAACACCACGAAATAGGTGACGAGCGCAATGACAGCGACGACGAATACAGCAATCAGGATGCTCATGGCGCCGGTACGCACCAGTTCGAGTAACCCGCCGATCGCGTTGGGCAGGCCGGCGGCGATGCCGGCGAAGATCAGGATCGAGATGCCGTTGCCCAGGCCGCGCTCGGTGATCTGCTCACCCAGCCACATCAGGAACATGGTGCCGGCTGTCAGACTCACCACCGCGGTCATCCGGAAGCCGAAACCCGGATTCAGCACTAGGCCGGCCGAGCCTTCCAGCGCCAGGGCGATGCCCATCGACTGGAACAAGGCCAGGCCCAATGTGCCGTAGCGCGTGTACTGGGTAATCTTGCGCCTTCCCGCTTCGCCTTCTTTCTTCATCTGCTCGAACGTCGGCACGACGTAGGTCAGCAGCTGCATGATGATCGAGGCCGAGATGTAGGGCATGATGCCCAGCGCGAAAACGGTAAAGCGCGACAGCGCCCCACCGGAGAACATGTTGAACAGGCTCAGGATGCCGCCCTGCTGGCCCTTGAACAGCTGCGCCAGCTGATCGGGGCTGATGCCGGGCACGGGGATGTGCGCGCCGACGCGGTACACCACGAGCGCTGCCAGCAGGAACAGCAGCCGGCGACGCAGGTCGCCGAACTTGCCGGTCTTTGCTATTTGGGCTGCGCTAGTGGCCACTCGTTCTTTCCTTGAATACCAGAATCATCAGGCGACGCTGCCGCCAGCCGCCTCGATCGCGGCCTTGGCGCCGGCGGTCGCACCGATGCCGGTGAGCTTGACCGCTTTGGTTAGTTCGCCGGTCTTGATGATCTTGACCACCTTGGCGATCTGGCCGACCAGGCCAGCTTGCTTCAGGGTCAGCAGGTCGACTTCAGCCGCACCCAGCTGCTCCAGTGCGGCCAGAGTGACCTCGGCGTTGAACTTGAGCAACTGCGACCTGAAGCCGCGCTTGGGCAGGCGCCGTTGCAGCGGCATCTGGCCGCCTTCGAAGCCCACCTTGTGGTAGCCACCGGCGCGCGATTTCTGGCCCTTGTGGCCGCGGCCCGCGGTCTTGCCCAGGCCCGAGCCGATGCCACGGCCGACGCGCCGCTTGGCGTGCTTGGCGCCTGGCGCATGCTTGATGTCGTTCAGTTCCATTTCAGAGCACCTTGACCAAGTAATCGATCTTGTTGATCATGCCGCGCACTGCGGGCGTGTCCTGCAGCTCGCTCACGCTGTTGAGCTTGCGCAGGCCCAGGCCGCGCACCGTCGCGCGATGGTCGACCTTGGTGCCGATGGGGCTGCGAACCAGCTGGACCTTGACCGTCTTTTGGGTTGTCATGTGGGTGCTCCTGTCAGGCGAAGATGTCTTCGACCGACTTGCCGCGCTTGGCCGCAACTTCCCCGGGGGTCGTTGCGTTCTTGAGCGCATCGAAAGTGGCGCGAACCATGTTGTAGGGGTTGCTCGAACCGTGGCTCTTGGCCACGATATCGGTGATACCCATCACTTCGAACACGGCGCGCATCGGGCCGCCGGCGATGATGCCAGTGCCCTTGGGTGCCGGGCCCATCATGACGCGGGCAGCGCCGTGCTGGCCGAAGACGTTGTGGTGGATCGAACCGTTCTTGAGCGACACCTTGGTCATGTTGCGGCGGGCTTCTTCCATTGCCTTCTGCACGGCAGCCGGCACTTCCTTGGATTTGCCCTTGCCCATGCCGACCCGGCCATCGCCGTCGCCAACCACGGTAAGCGCGGCAAAACCGAGGATCCGGCCGCCCTTGACCACCTTGGTGACGCGGTTGACCGCGATCATCTTCTCGCGAAGGCCGTCTTCCGGGCCGTCACCTTGCGTCTTAGCTTGAAATTTAGCCATGTTAAATATCCGTGTCCGTTAGAACTGCAAGCCGGCTTCGCGCGCCGCGTCGGCCAGCGCCTTGACGCGGCCGTGGTAGGCGAATCCTGCGCGATCGAATGCGACTTTCTCGACCCCGGCGGCCTTGGCCTTCTCCGCGATCAGCTTGCCAATCACCTGGGCCGCGGCGGTGTTGCCGCCCTTGCCCGAGGCGCCCAGCGACTTGCGCACGTCGGCCTGGGCCGTCGAGGCCGTGGCCAGCACCTTGGCACCGTCGCCGGAAATTACCGTGGCGTAGATGTGAAGGTTGGTTCGGTTCACCGTCAGGCGTGCGACGCCCTGGGTGGCGATGCGGATGCGGGTCTGGCGCGACCGGCGCAGGCGTTGCTCTTTTTTGGTCAACATGGTGCTGCCCCTTACTTCTTCTTGGTCTCTTTGATCGTGATCTTCTCGTCCGCGTAGCGGATGCCCTTGCCCTTGTAGGGCTCGGGCGGACGGATCGCACGAATCTCTGCGGCCACCTGGCCCACACGCTGGCGGTCAGCGCCCTTGACCACGATTTCCGTGGGCACAGGGGTGGTCACCGTGATGCCCGCAGGCATGTCCTTGTTCACCGGATGGGAGTAACCCACCGTCAGGTTCAGCTTCGCGCCCTGGGCCTGGGCCTTGTAGCCCACGCCGACCAGGCTGAGCTTCTTCTCGAACCCCTTGGTCACGCCCAGCACCATGTTGTTCACCAGCTGACGCATGGTGCCGCTCATGGCATTGGCTTCGCGCGAATCGTTGGCCGGAGCAAAACTCAGCTTGCCGCCTTCGCTGGTCACCTTGACCAGGGCGTTCTGGGTCAGCAGCAATGTGCCGCCGGACCCCTTGACGCTGATCTGGTCTTCCTTGATCGCCACATCGACGCCTTGCGGGACGGCGACCGGCATTTTTCCTACTCGGGACATTTTCTTTTCCTTCCCTTTAGGCCACGTAGCAAAGCACTTCGCCGCCGACACCGGTGGCGCGCGCCTTGCGGTCGGTCATCACCCCCTTGGGCGTGGTGACGATCGCCACACCCAGGCCGTTCATGACCTGGGGAATAGCGCCGACGCCCTTGTACACACGCAGGCCAGGACGGCTCACTCGCTCGATACGCTCGATGACCGGACGGCCCGCGTAATACTTCAGGGCGATTTCAAGTTCGCTCTTGCCAGCTTCGGTCAAGACCCGGAAGCCGTCGATGTAGCCCTCGTCCTTCAGGACCTGGGCAATGGCCACCTTCACTTTGGAAGACGGGACCGACACCGTGGGCTTGGCCACCATCTGCGCGTTGCGGATGCGGGTCAGCAGGTCGGCAATGGGATCACTCATGCTCATTTTGAATCTCTCCTGCCTTACCAGCTGGCCTTGGTGATGCCCGGAATATCGCCGGCAAACGCCAGCTCGCGAATCTTGGCGCGAGCCAGGCCGAATTGGCGGAACGTGCCACGCGGGCGACCGGTGATCGCGCAGCGGTTGCGCTGCCGTGTCGGATTGGCGTTGCGCGGAAGCTTCTGCAGGGCCAGACGGGCCGCTGCGCGCTCTGCGTCGCTCTTCTTGGCGTCGTTGGACGCCGCCTTGAGTTCAGCGTGTTTCTTCGCGTACTTGGCTACCAGCTTGTCCCGCTTGAGCTCACGTTCGATTAAAGCCATTTTTGCCACGGGTCACCTCAGTTCTTGAACGGGAAACGGAAGCCGGCGAGCAGTGCCTTGCACTCTTCGTCGTTCTTGGCCGTCGTGGTGATGCTGATATTGAGACCGCGCAGGGCATCGACCTTGTCGTACTCGATCTCGGGGAAAATGATCTGTTCCTTGACGCCGATGTTGTAGTTGCCACGGCCGTCAAAGGCGCGCCCGGAAATGCCGCGGAAGTCGCGCACGCGGGGCAGGGCCACGGTGACGAAGCGGTCCAGGAACTCATACATGCGCACGCCGCGCAGCGTGACCATGGTGCCGATGGCCTGGCCCTCGCGGATCTTGAATCCGGCGATGGCCTTCTTGGCCTTGGTCACCACCGGCTTCTGGCCGGCAATCTTGGTCAGGTCGGCCACGGCGTTGTCCATGACCTTCTTATCCGCCACGGCCTCCGAGACACCCATGTTCAGGGTGATTTTGGTCAGCCGCGGAACCTGCATCGGCGACTTGTAGCCGAACTTGGCCATCAGATCGGGAGCGACTTTTTCGCGATAGTGTTGTTGCAGTCGTGCCATGCTCATGCCACCTTGATTTCTTCGCCGCTGGACTTGAACACGCGAACGCGGGTTCCGTCGGCCTGCAGCTTGATGCCGACCCGGTCGGCCTTGCCTGTGGCGGCGTTGTAGATCGCCACATTGGACTGATGAATTGGCATGGTCTTCTCGACGATGCCGCCGGTGGCGCCCTTGAGCGGGTTGGGCTTGGTGTGTTTCTTCACCAGGTTGATGCCCTCGACCACCACATGGGAGTCATCCTTGCGCAGCGAAACCTTACCGCGCTTGCCCTTGTCACGGCCCGCGAGGACCACAACTTCGTCGCCTTTGCGAATCTTGTTCATGAACGTGTCCTCTTACAGAACTTCGGGAGCCAGGGACACGATCTTCATGAACTTCTCGGTACGCAGTTCGCGCGTAACCGGGCCGAAGATGCGGGTGCCAATGGGTTCCAGCTTGTTGTTGAGCAGCACGGCGGCATTGCCGTCGAACTTGACCAGTGAGCCGTCCGAGCGGCGAATGCCCTTGGCGGTACGGACCACCACGGCGCTATAGACCTCGCCCTTCTTGACGCGGCCGCGCGGGGCGCATTCCTTGATGCTCACCTTGATGATGTCGCCCACGCTGGCGTAGCGACGCTTTGAGCCGCCCAGCACCTTGATGCAAAGCACGGACTTCGCACCGGTGTTATCGGCGACTTCGAGCCGGGATTCAGTCTGGATCATTTCAAATATTCCCAACTTGTACCCGGAGCCGGCCGCCTTTGGGCCTCCGGGCTCTGGATCAGTCTTGGGCCCGTCGTCCGCGCCGTGAACCACTCATGGCGCCTCCGTTGGGCAGAACAAACGCCTATAAAAAGCGCAGCCGATGATTATGGCAAACTCTGGGCGGCCTGTCAACTCCTAGTCTTGTCCTACCCTGTTCAGGGCTCAGGTCGGCATTTCCAGGTAGAGGCCGGCCAGTTCCTTGAACGCTTCCGTCTGCGGGTCGACGCCGGTTTCCTGCTCGAGGATGGCACCCGTTTCGGCCGCCATGGAGCCGGCCAGGCGGGCGTCCAGGAACAGCAGCCGCCAGCGCCGGGCGAGCATGTCCTCCACCGTGCGGGCATATTCGTGACGGGCTGCGAACCTCACCATGGCCTCTGTCAAGCCGCCGCCCAGCTGCCGATCAGCCCCGGGCAAAGCGGTCACCAGCGCGTGCTCGCTGCCGTAGCTATGCAAGCCGGGCGGGTCGCTGATGCGAGGGCGGCCGGCCACCAGGCCATCGCCGCCCAACAAATGCAAGTTAGTAGTTACTCCGCGTGCAACCCTTTCCAGCAATGACCTGTCGAAGCACTTTTCCAGAACGTCTTCGGCCATCGCTCGGTAGGTCGTCCACTTGCCACCCGTGACGGTGACCAGGCCGCTGCGGCTGACCAGGACGGTGTGCTCACGGCTCAGCTCCTTGGTGTCGTTGCCTTCGTCATCCTGTGGCCGGACCAGCGGCCGCAAGCCCACCCACATGCTGCGGACGTCGGCACGGCTGGGCGCCCGGGTCAGGTAGCGGGCCGACTCGCCGAGGATGAATTCCACCTCCTGCGGGAAAGGTCGCGGCTCGCGGGCCAGGTCTCCGCGCGGCGTGTCGGTCGTGCCCAGAATGATCTTTCCAAGCCACGGCACACCGAACAGGACACGCCCGTCGGCCGTCCGGGGCACCATCAAGGCGTGGTCGCCAGGAAGAAATTCCCGATCGACCACGATATGGACGCCCTGGCTGGGCGCCACCATGGGCTGCACCGGCCGTCCTATGGCATGACCATCCTGCTGACGGAATTCGTCGACCCAAACGCCTGCGGCATTGATGATGCAGCGCGCGCGCAGTTCGAACGGCCGGCCGCTTTCCCTGTCCTGGCAGTGCAGGCCTGCCAGCTTGCCTTCGTCATGAATCAGCCCCGTGGCCGCACAGTAGTTCACCACCAGCGCGCCGCGGGACGCGGCCGTTCGCGCCAGGACCAGGGCCAGGCGCGCATCGTCGAACTGGCCATCCCAGTACTTGACCCCGCCCTTGAGCCCCTCGCGCCGGGCTGTCGGCAGATGCTCCAGTGTTTGGCGCCGGCTGAGAAATTCGGTGTTCCCCAGGCCTGCGCTACCGGCCAGCACGTCATACATCTTCAGACCGGTGCCGTAAAACGGCTTCTCCCAGAGTTTGTAGGTCGGCATGACGAAAGGCAGCGGCTGGGCGAGGTGGGGCGCGTTTCGCAGCAGCGTCGTGCGCTCGTGCAGCGCCTCCCTGACCAGCCCGATGTTTCCCTGAGCCAGGTAGCGCACGCCGCCATGGACCAGCTTGGTGGCGCGCGACGACGTGCCCTTGGCGAAGTCATGCGACTCGACCAGGACCACGGAAAAACCACGTGCGGCTGCATCCAGGGCCACGCCAAGGCCGGTCGCGCCACCGCCGATGATGGCGACGTCGTAGATCAGCGGCCGGGCCAGTTGCTCGAGCAGTTGCTGTCGGGTCATCGGCCCGATTCTCTCAGGGCCGCCAACTCCCGCCCAGAGGCTAGACTGGCGCCATCCATGTTGCCCGCCGACGCCATGCCCAGCCACTCCATCCCTGCCCTTTCCGGCCCGATCGCCTTCATCGGCGGAGGCAACATGGCCAGCGCGATCATCGGCGGCCTGCTACGGCAGGGGCTGGCGCCCGACCAGATCGAAGTGGTCGAGCCGTTTGAGGCGGCCCGGGCACAGCTGCTTGATCAATATGCCGTCGTGGCGCGCGACGCGGCCGGCCCCGATCTGGCGCGGGCCCGCCTTGTCGTCTGGGCTGTCAAGCCTCAGACCTTCAAGGATGCGGCCAGGCAGGTCAAACCGCATGCGCGCGACCCCTTGCACCTGAGCGTGGCGGCGGGCATCCGCTCCGATAGCATCGCCGCCTGGCTTGGCAGCGACAGGGTGGTGCGCTGCATGCCGAATACGCCGGCCCTGGTAGGCAAGGGCATGACGGCGCTTTTCGCCCGGGCCGGCGCGAGTACCGCAGACCGCGCGCAGGCCGAGGCCGTCATCGCCACCACCGGCCAGCACCTGTGGGTGCGGAACGAGGCCGATCTTGACGCCGTCACGGCGTTGTCGGGCTCTGGCCCGGCCTATGTCTTTTTCTTTCTCGAAGCGATGATCGACGCCGGCGTCCAGATGGGACTGACGCGCGAGCAGGCTCACCAGCTGGCGGTTGGAACCTTTGTTGGAGCCTCCGAACTGGCCCGCGCCTCGAACGATCCGCCCGAAGTATTGCGCCAGCGAGTGACCTCCAAGGGTGGCACGACCTATGCCGCCATCACGGCGCTCGAGGAGGACCGGGTCAAGGAATCCTTCATCCGGGCGCTCCGGGCTGCGCGCCGGCGTGCGGCCGAACTGGGCGACGAATTCGGCGCCTGAGTCCTTACCGGAAGGCGTAACCACCGGCGATGCCAGCAAAGACGGCAAAGCCAACCCAATGGTTCAACCGGAACGCCTTGAAGCAGCCCTCGCGCGTGCGGTTCCGTATCAAGGTGAAGTGCCAGGCAGACTGCGCTGCCGCAACCCCAACACCACAGTAGAACGGGATGCCCGGCCCGCGGTCAGCCAGCGCGGCTACCCACACCAGCAGGTAAGCGGCATAGCAAGCCATGACCACACCCACGTCCGCGCGCCCCAGCGTGATCGCCGAGGTTTTCATTCCGATCTTCAGATCGTCATCGCGGTCCACCATCGCGTATTCGGTGTCATAGGCCAGGACCCAGAAAAGATTGCCCAGCAGCAGGACCCAGGCCAGAAGTGGCGTATGAGACTGCACCGCGGCGAAACTCATCGGGATGCCGAAACTGAACGCCACGCCCAGCACGGCCTGCGGTATCGAGACGAAGCGTTTGGCATACGGGTATGCCAGAGTGATGGCCAGCGCCGCGACCGACCATGCGACAGCCGTCTCATTGGTCGACAGCACCAGGCCAAAAGCCAGCAGCGCCAGCACGGCACCCAGCAGCAGGGCCTCGCGCACAGAAACGGCGCCGCGGGTCACCGGTCGCTGTGCCGTGCGCTTGACGTGACGATCGAACTCCCGATCCGCGACGTCGTTCACACAGCAACCCGCACTTCGCATCAGGATGGTGCCCAGGGTGAACACGGCCAGCAGGTGCCAGCCCGGAAATCCGTCCGACGCGACCCACAGGGCGCTGAGCGAGGGCCACAACAACAACAGCCAGCCGGCAGGTCGGTTCCAGCGGATCAGGTCGAGGTAGAGGCGAAGTCGGGGGAGCATCGTCACAAGCCGACCCGCCTCAGGTCGAGCCGGCCGTTACGCATCGGCGGGCACCACAGGTGAGCCCCGGTAATCGGCCGGGTAAACCCAAACAGGGCGTCGACGATGCCGTCGTCCAATCCCGCCATGCGGCGCATCTGGGCCTCGAATGCATCGAACGACCGACCGAACGCGGCGAACATCAGCCCGGACTGGTTGCCCGTCGCCCAGGGCATCGACCGACGCAACACGAATGCCAGCGGCTCGAAGCTCTCCTGTGCGGTGCGCTTGACGTGCGCAGCCGGGGGAGCGCCATCCAGCTCCTCGTTGTCGCTGCGACGCCGACCGATGGCATTGTCCTGATCGCTTGTCGTCATCGCCTCGAAAGCCTCGAAGTCATGCAGCCAAAGCTGCAGGGCAACAAAACTCGATCCGTCCAGGCCTTCGCCGCAGCCCTGCAACAGGGCCGCGGTTTCGGCGGCCTCCCCCTCTGGATTCTCGGTCCCATCCTCGTAGCCAGTGAGGTCACGGCCGTGGCCGCTTTCCCCCATGCGATGACGAAAGGCGTCGACCGCCTGCTCCATGCGCAGCGCAGGAGTCAGCGCCCTTTCGATTCGGCGCGTCAGGTTCACCAGATCGCCGCGGTCGTCACCGCGCAGCCAGCAACACGCGGCCATCGGTGTGGAAGGAACCTGGACGCCGGGGCCACTCAATGCAGGCAGTTCATGCAGACCCGGCACCTGCGTACCCAGCGCTGCCACCGTTGCCGGCCCCAGGGCGACGACCACGGTGTCGCCATCGGCCAGCGCGGCCAGGTCAGCCAGCACCTCACGCAGGGCCGCTGTCTGCGCCAACGAGAAACACAGATACCGACCCGCGGCGGGGATCTGGGCAAGGATTCCGGCCTGGGCGCTGTTCATCGGTGGGCTCGATTTCCGGGCAGCGTCACGACAGCCGTTTCACGCCCGGTAGTTCGCAGGCATAGATTGCATTGCGCAGCGCAGCGATGGCTTCATATCGGGTGAAGCTGCGACGCCAGGCCAGCACAACGCGCCGCGTGGGGGGATCCCCATCGAACGGGACGTAGCGCACGAATGCGTCGTCGTTCTTTCGGCGCCTCGACTTGGGTTGCAGCGCTTCCTGGGGCACGGAGAGGCGAGGTACCAGCGTTACTCCCATACCTGCCGCCACCATGTGCTTGATGGTTTCCAGCGACGACCCCTCGAAGCTCTTGCGAATGCCTTCGGCATCGCTGGAAAACCGCGCGAATTCTGGGCAGACTTCCAGCACGTGGTCGCGAAAGCAGTGGCCATTGCCCAACAGCAGCATGGTCTCGCTTTTCAGCTCCTGCGAAGTGATGTGCTTCCTGGCGGCCAGCGGGTGGTTTGCCGGCACCGCGGCCAGAAAGGGCTCATCGTAAAGTTGGGCAACCGCAAGGCCGGTGTCGGGAAACGGCTCGGCCATGATGGCGCAGTCGATTTCGCCGGTCCTTAGCATTTCCAGCAGCTTGACCGTGAAATTCTCTTGCAGCATCAGAGGCATTTGCGGCGTGCGCGCAATGGCCTGGCGCACCAGGGGCGGCAGCAGGTACGGGCCTATCGTGTAAATCACTCCGAGCTTGAGCGGTCCGGCCAGTGGATCCTTGCCGCGCTTGGCGATTTCCTTGATGTTGGCCGCCTGCTCCAGCACGCTCTGCGCCTGGCGCACGATCTCTTCGCCCAACGGGGTGACCGTGACTTCGTTGGCGCTGCGCTCGAACAGCTTGAGTTCCAGCTCTTCCTCGAGCTTCTTGATCGCGACCGACAGGGTCGGCTGCGAGACATAGCAGGCCTCGGCCGCCTTGCCGAAGTGCTTTTCCCGCGCGACGGCGACGATGTACTTCAGTTCGGTAAGGGTCATTGGGACGCGGATCGGCTAGGCCTTGAGGAATTCGGATTTTCCCCCCAACCAGCGGGCCATGTGCGCGGCGGCCAGTTCGCTGTGGCGATCCAGCATCACGGGCGCCAGCCTGCGCGCCCATTCCAGCAAGCCGGCGTCGGTGGCAAGGTCGGCGAACCGCAACAAGGCCGCCCCTGACTGGCGCGACCCGAGGAATTCGCCAGGGCCGCGAATTTCCAGGTCACGCCGGGCAATCTCGAAGCCGTCGGCCGTTTCCACCATGGCCTTGAGCCGCGCCCGCGCCGTCTCGCCCAGCCGTGGGCCGTCGCCGGTTGAGTAGAGCAGCACGCAGGCGGAGGCCTGGGCGCCGCGCCCGACCCGGCCGCGCAGCTGGTGCAGCTGCGACAGGCCGAAGCGTTCGGCATGTTCGATCACCATCAGGGAAGCGTTGGGCACATCGACGCCTACCTCGATCACGGTGGTGCTGACCAGCACCCCCATCTGGCCGCCGGTGAACAGCGACATCACCGCCCTC
>JANYAN010000517.1 GCA_025361305.1 Burkholderiales bacterium | reverse complement strand
CACCGGCTTCCGCGATGTGGTAGCCGGAAATCGACACGGAGTAGTAGTTCCGGACCTTCCGGTCGATGAAGTATTCCTGGATGTCGCCCATCATCTTCAGGGCGCACTCCGTCGAGAAGATGCAGGTGTTCTGCGCCTGGTCTTCCTTCAGGATGTCGGCCTGCACGGTGCCGCGCACATTGGCCAGCACCCATTCGCGGATCTTCTGGCTCTCGGTGTCGGTCGGTTCGCGGCCGTTGTCGGTCTTGAACTTTTCCAGGTTCTGGTCGATGGCCGTGTTCATGAACATCGCCAGGATGCTGGGCGCCGGCCCGTTGATGGTCATCGAAACCGACGTCGACGGACTGCACAGGTCGAAGCCGCCGTACAGCACTTTCATGTCGTCCAGCGTGGCGATGGACACTCCCGAATTGCCCACCTTGCCGTAGATGTCAGGGCGCGGGTCGGGGTCGTTGCCGTACAGCGTGACCGAATCGAAAGCCGTCGACAGGCGCTTGGCCGCCATGCCTTCGCTCAGGAGCTTGAAGCGGGTGTTGGTGCGAAACGCATCGCCTTCTCCGGCGAACATGCGGGTCGGGTCCTCGCCCTCGCGTTTGAAGGCGAAGGTGCCGGCGGTGTAGGGGTAGCTGCCAGGGACGTTGTCCAGCATCAACCATTTGAGAATTTCGCCGTGATCTTCATATTGAGGCAGGCTGACCTTGCGGATGGTCGTGCCGGAAAGCGACTTGGTGGTCAGGGCCGTCCGGATTTCGCGGTCGCGGATCTTCACCACGTATTCTTCGCCGGAATAGGCCTGCACCATTTGCGGCCACTGGGCCATCAGCTTCTTCGCAGCCGGGTCTTGTGTCAGTTCGCGCTGCATCGCAAGGTCGTCGGCAGCCTCTGCGGCGCGGGCCTTGTCCGGCTTGTCCACCCTGAGCATTGCGGCAGCCGCGCCCAACTGCTGTATTTCGCGTGCCAGCCTGGCCTGTTGGCGGGCCTTCTTTTTGTAGCCGCGAACGGTATCGGTGATCTCGGCCAGGTAACGCGTCCGCGCCGCCGGCACCACCGGCGTCTGGTTCGTGCTGTGGCGTACCTCAACCAGCGGTAGCTTGCCGTCCTTGACAGTAAGCCCAAGCCCGGCCAGACGCGGTTTGAGCGCCTGATACAGCGCGGTGACGCCGTCGTCGTTGAAGCGGGCCGCCACTGTACCGAATACCGGCATTTCAGCGGGACTCTTGCCCCAGGCTTCCTTGTTGCGCTGGACCTGCTTGGCCACGTCGCGCAGCGCGTCGAGCGCGCCCTTGCGGTCGAATTTGTTGATGGCCACGAACTCGGCAAAATCCAGCATGTCGATCTTCTCGAGCTGACTGGCCGCGCCAAATTCCGGTGTCATGACATACATGGGAACGTCCACGAGCGGCACGATGGCCGCGTCCCCCTGCCCGATGCCCGACGTTTCGACCACGATCAGATCGAAGCGTGCGACCTTGCAGGCGGCGATGACGTCGGGCAACGCGGCGGAGATTTCGCTGCCGAAGTCGCGCGTGGCCAGGCTGCGCATGAAGACCTTGGGGCCTTCGCTCCATGGGCCAATCGCGTTCATCCGGATGCGGTCGCCTAGCAGGGCACCCCCGCTCTTGCGCCGGGACGGGTCGATCGAGATCAAGGCCACCCTCAGGCTGTCGCCCTGGTCCAGTCGCAGTCGCCGGATCAGTTCGTCGGTCAGCGACGACTTGCCCGCACCGCCGGTGCCGGTGATACCCAGCACCGGAATCTTGCAGCCGGCCGCCTCGGCGCGCAGGCCCGCCACCAGCTTTTCGTCGGCATGGCCGCTTTCGAGCGCCGTGATCAACCGGGCCAGCGCCCGCCAGTTCATCGGGCCATGGCCCTTGACAGCGGCAAGCGCGGTGGGTGCGTAACCCGTGAGGTCCTTGTCGCAGCGCATCACCATCTCGCCGATCATGCCGGCCAGGCCCATGCGCTGGCCGTCCTCGGGGCTGTAGATGCGGGTGACGCCGTAGGCCTGCAGTTCCCGGATTTCCGGCGGCACGATCACGCCGCCGCCGCCGCCGAACACCTGTACATGCTCGCCGCCACGCTCCTTGAGCAGGTCGACCATGTACTTGAAGTACTCCACGTGGCCGCCCTGGTAGGAGCTGATCGCGATGCCCTGCACGTCTTCCTGCAATGCAGCGGTGACGACCTCGTCGACACTTCGGTTGTGGCCCAGGTGGATGACTTCCGCACCCATTCCCTGCAAGATGCGGCGCATGATGTTGATGGCCGCATCGTGACCGTCGAACAGACTGGCAGCCGTGACGAAGCGCACCTTGTGCGCAGGGCGGTAGTTGGCGAGTGCCTTGAATTCGGCGGAAAGATCGGTCATCGAAGCATCTCCAGATCAGCAGCAGGGGCGCCATCTGACACCCGATACCTTACTTTACGTTTACGTAAACGTCAATCATGGCGGTGCCGTTGCCGGCTGAATTGGGTTCGCGTCAAGTTGCTCAGGGTTTTCCCGGGGCTGTTGAACGAATTGCTGCTGGCAAACCCAAAATCCCCTATGCACAGCCGACCGGCCGTCAGCATCGGGCATTGATCGTGGAAAAAATTGGTTAGCATGCTTTTGTGCAAGCCGACTCGCTGACAGACTGCTGCGCGCCTGAACCCAAACCAATGGAGACTATCGTGATCCGTCCCTTCAAGCTAACTGCTCTATCCGCTTTGCTGCTATCCGCAACGTTGGCGCTGGCCGCCGAACCGATCAAGATCGGGGTCGATGGGCCATTCACCGGCGGTTCATCGTCCATGGGCGTCAGCATGCGCGACGGCGTACGATTGGCGACTGCGGAAATCAACAAGGCCGGCGGCATTCTGGGCCGCAAGATCGAACTGATCGAACGCGACGACGAAGCGAAAAACGAGCGCGGCGTACAGATCGCCCAGGAGCTGATCAACAAGGAAAAAGTGGTTGCCCTTGTCGGTTACATCAATACGGGCGTGGCGCTGGCGTCCGAACGATTCTTCCAGGATGCCAAGATTCCGGTGATGAACAACGTGGCGACCGGCTCCATCGTCACGCACCAGTTTGACGACCAGCCGGATAACTACATTTTCCGCAATGCGGCGCACGACAGCATCCAGGCGCCCATGGTCGTGGAAGAGGCGATTACCCGGCGCGGGTTCAAGAAGGTCGCCATTCTGGCCGACTCAACCAACTATGGCCAGCTCGGTCGCGCCGATCTGGAAAAGGCCCTGGAGTTGAAGGGCATCAAGCCGGTTGCGGTCGAGAAGTTCAACATCAAGGATGTGGACATGACCGCGCAGTTGCTCAAGGCGAAGGAGGCGGGCGCCGAAGCCGTCCTTACCTATGGCATCGGCCCCGAACTGGCACAGATCGCCAACGGGATGACCAAGCTTGGCTGGAAAGTGCCCATGGTGGGCAGCTGGACGTTGTCGATGGCCAACTTCATTGACAACGCCGGCCCCGGCGGCGAAGGCGCGCGGATGCCGCAAACCTTCATCCAGGAGCCGACCACGCCCAAGCGCAAGGCCTTTATTGCCAGCTACCTCAAGGAATTCAAGCCCAAGAACAACCGAATCGACTCGCCCGTGTCGGCGGCCCAGGGCTACGATTCGGTCTACCTCCTGGCCGCGGCGATCAAGCAGGCGGGTTCTACCGACGGCCCGAAGGTCAAGGATGCCCTGGAGAATCTGAAGGCACCGGTGGACGGCGTGGTGACGACCTACAACAAGCCTTTTTCCAAGAGCGACCACGAGGCGATCACAGTGAACATTCCGGTATTCGGCGAGGTCAAGAATGAACGGGTGGTTTACGCCTACCCTGAGGACGCCAAGAAGGCTTCCGAGGTTCGTGTCAAGGATGCCGCGGCGAAAGGTGCACTGACTCCCGTGAAGAAGTAATCGCAAGCAAGCAGGGCCGCCACGGGCAAATCTCCCGCGGCGGCTTTTTTCTGTCAACCAGACCGCGCGTTGCGCGGTCTCTGCCGGGTGGGCAATGCCATGCAAATCCTGACACAACTCATCTATAGCGGGATCGCACTGGGCATGATCTACGCGGTCATCGCGTTTGGCTACCAGCTTACCTTTGCGACATCGGACACCTTGAATTTCGGCCAGGGGGATGCTCTGATGCTGGGCGCTCTGGTCGGCCTCACGCTGGTGGGCCTGGGAGTCAATTACTGGCTCATGATTCCGATGGTCTGCGTTTTCGGCGCCGCCCAGGGCGCGGTGGTCGAGCGAATCGGCGTTCGGCCCGCGATCAAGATCAAGAGCGAGTTCGGCTGGATCATGTCCACAATCGCGCTGGGCATCATCTTCAAGAACGTCGCCGAAAACGTCTGGGGCCATGACGATCTGAAATTCCCCTCGCCGCTGCCCGAGTCGCCAATCAAGTTCCTGGGCGCCAACGTATTGCCGATGGAAATCCTGGTGGTTGTGGGCGCGGTGCTGATGATGGCAGCCGTCGAGGTGTTCAACCGACGTTCGATCTATGGCAAGGCGGTCGTGGCCACATTCAACGACCGGGACGCCGCCAAGCTCATGGGCATCAACACCGGCCTTGTCATCACGTTCTCCTACGCACTGTCTTCGATGTCCGCCGCGTTTGCGGGTGTCCTGATCGCTCCGCTGACGCTCACCGGTTCGACCATGGGTGCCGTGCTGGGACTCAAGGCATTCGCAGTCGCAATCATCGGCGGCCTGACCAGCGGGATGGGCATCATCGTGGGCGGCATCATTCTTGGCATCGCCGAGACGACGACGGGTTTCTACCTTTCCACGGGCTACAAGGACGTGCCCGGCCTGGTGCTGCTGCTGCTGGTGCTGGCGTTCAAGCCGGCCGGCCTGTTCGGCAAGACCAGCATCAAGAAAGTCTAGGCATGAAACGGTCTCCCCTGCTTCTGGGTATCGTCGGCCTCGCGTTGCTGGTCGCGTTCCCCATTGCAATCGACAACCCGTACTACATCCATCTGCTCGAGACCATCATGATCTACGCGATCCTGCTGTTCGGCCTCGATATCGTGGTGGGCTATACGGGGCAAGTGTCCCTCGGTCACGCCGGTTTGTTCGGCATCGGCGCCTACACTGCCGGCGTCCTGGTGATGAAGCTCACAGCGCCGCTGATCGTCACTGTGACGGCAGCCATTGTCGTCACCGCCGGCTTTGGCGCCCTGCTCGCCCTGCCCGCGCTGCGCGTCACGGGGCCGTATCTGGCAATGGTCACATTGGCGTTTGGCACCATCGTCCAGATCCTGATCAATGAAATGACCTTCCTGACCGAAGGCCCCCTGGGTATCAAGCTGAACAAGCCGCTGCTGCTCGGGCACAAGCTGGACGAGCGCGAATTCTTCTGGCTCGTGGCCGTGCTGATGGTGGCCTCGCTGATCGTGGTCGACCGGATCCTCCGTTCACATCTGGGGCGCGCCTTCGAAGCCCTGCGCGGCAGCCCGGTGGCCTCCG
>JANYAN010000512.1 GCA_025361305.1 Burkholderiales bacterium | reverse complement strand
GCCAGAAAATGCGAGAGCTCGCGGAAGATCCAGGGTCGGCCCTGTGCGGCGCGCCCGATCATGATCGCATCGGCACCGGTATAAGCCAGTACCTGCGCGGCCTTTTCCGGCGTGGTGATATCCCCATTGGCGACCACCGGAATGCCCACCGCCGCCTTCACGGCCGCGATCGTATCGTACTCGGCATCCCCGCCATAGCCTTGCTCACGCGTGCGCCCGTGCACGCTCAGAAGCTGTATCCCAACAGCCTCGAACGCGCGGGCCAGGACGACGGCGTTGCGGTGCTCCCGGCACCAGCCTGTGCGCATCTTGAGCGTCACGGGCACGCTATGGAGCGAGCAGGCATCGACCACGGCCCGCGATGGCAACTGCAAGCGGTTCGTCCTGCATCAGTGCCGAGCCGGCCCATTTGCTGCAGACCTTCTTGGCCGGGCAGCCCATATTGATGTCAATGATCTGGGCGCCGCGGTCGATGTTGTAGGCGGCCGCTTCGGCCATCATGGCGGCATCGGTGCCGGCGATCTGCACGGCGATGGGGCCGGGCTCGCCCTCATGATTGGCGCGCCTGGAAGTCTTCAGGCTGTTCCACAGCTCCCGGCGCGACGTCACCATCTCGCTGACCGCGTGGCCGGCGCCAAGTTTGCGGCACAGCTGACGAAACGGCCGGTCGGTCACGCCCGCCATCGGCGCCACGAACAGGTTGTTCGGGAGAATGTAGGGGCCGATGTTCATGCGTTGGGGAAGAGCGCTGCTGCTGAAAAATGAGGCACGATTGTATGCTCACCCGATTGCAGCGCCGGAAATAAAAATTGCGTATCCGCCTACAGGTTCGCAGTGCTTGCCTATACTGGCCGCGGATGCAAGACTGGTTCGACTCGCTGCTTGTGCTGCTGGCGTTGCCACGCTTCGGTCTGAGCACGCTGTTTGTTGCCGCCTTCATTTCGGCAACGCTGGTGCCGGTGGGTTCAGAGCCCGCCCTGTATGGCCTGCTGCGGCTGAACCCCGATCTGTTCTGGAGCGCGATCTTCGTTGCGTCGGTGGGCAACACCCTGGGTGGCGCCGTGGACTGGTGGATGGGCTACGGCGCACACCAGGTGGTCGACAAGTACGGCCGGTCGCGCGCCCATACGAAGGCCATTGACTGGTTGCGGCGCCTGGGGCCCAGGGCCTGCCTGCTGGCCTGGCTGCCGGTCGTCGGCGATCCGTTGTGCGCTGTCGCAGGCTGGCTGCGGCTGCCGTTCTGGCCGTGTGTGGCGTATATGGCGATCGGCAAGTTCCTGCGCTATCTGCTCATGACTGCTGCATTGCTGTACGTGTTTCCGGCCACGCGTTGACTACCGGTCGGCGATCCGGTCTGCGACCCACCGCGCCGTGCGCACTACGCCGCCGAAACTGAACAGGTGCACACCGACGACATTGCCATTGGGATGGGAGTCGCAGTAGTGCGTCACGGCCGCGAGCTGATCGCCGGGATCGGACGAATGGAAATGAATTCATGATGGGATGTTGCCCACCTCTCGGCATGAAGGCCGATTCAGACGTTGAACAGGAAGTTCAGGACGTCCCCATCCTTGACGATGTATTCCTTGCCTTCGCTGCGCATCTTGCCGGCATCCTTGGCGCCCTGTTCGCCCTTGAATGCAATGAAGTCGTCGAAGGCGATGGTCTGGGCCCGGATGAAGCCGCGCTCGAAATCGGTATGGATCACACCCGCGGCCTGCGGCGCCGTGGCGCCGATTGCCACCGTCCAGGCCCGCACCTCCTTGACTCCGGCCGTGAAGTAAGTCTGCAGGCCCAGCAGGGTGAAAGCCGCGCGGATCAGGCGATTGAGCCCCGGCTCATCCTGACCGATCTCGGCCAGGAACATCTGCTTGTCCTCGTCGCTCATGTCGGCCATTTCGGCCTCGATCTTGGCGCAGATCGCCACCACTGGGGCGCCCTGCTGCGCCGCGTAGTCGCGCAGCCGGTCCAGGTGGGGATTGTTCCGATACCCCCCTTCGTCCACGTTGCCCACGAACATCGCAGGCTTGGCCGTGATGAGGCACAGCGGTTTAAGCAGCACCCTTTCCTCGACGCTGAAGTCCAGGGCGCGCGCCGCGATGCCCTGGTTGAGCGCGGCCTGGACCCGGGTCAGCACATGGACGAGCTTGGCCGCCTCCTTGTCGTTACCCGACTTGGCAGCCTTGATGGAGCGCTGCAGGGTCTTGTCGACCGTGCCCAGGTCGGCCAGGCACAACTCGGTCTGGATGATTTCGATGTCGGACACAGGGTCGACCTTGCCGGCGACGTGGATCACGTTCTCGTCGTCGAAGCAGCGCACCACATTGAGGATCGCA
Source organism: Burkholderiales bacterium (assembly GCA_025361305.1). GTDB lineage: Bacteria > Pseudomonadota > Gammaproteobacteria > Burkholderiales > Burkholderiaceae_C > Ramlibacter. The sequence continues at coordinate 360 of JANYAN010000512.1, read as the reverse complement.
TCGGTTTCGCGAATATGCGCCAGGAACTGGTTGCCCAGGCCCTCGCCCTGGCTGGCACCAGCCACCAGACCGGCAATGTCGACAAACTCGACAATAGCAGGAACAATTTTTTGAGTATTAACAATTCTACCTAAAATAGGGAGTTTTTCATCAGGAACCTCGACAACCCCAACATTTGGGTCAATAGTGCAAAAGGGATAATTACTGGCATCGGCAACTTTTTTGCCTAAAAGAGCGTTAAAAAGAGTTGATTTGCCAACATTGGGCAAACCGACAATTCCGATTGATAGTTTTGACATGACGTATTTTAACAGAATTTATTTGTTTGTACCGCAAGATTCTGAAGAAAGTCGTGCAAAA
>JANYAN010000510.1 GCA_025361305.1 Burkholderiales bacterium | reverse complement strand
CTTCGACGATCGCTTCGAACACCTTGCCGCGGCCCACCAGCGTGTACACCCGCTCGGTCTTGAAGCCCTCGAAATTGTTGCGCCCCGCGTGCGTGCTCAGATGCGGCGCGAGGCCCTCTCGCACGCGCGCGCTGCGCGCGGCGTCCAGGAAGCCGGGGATGATGGTGTAGCCCTGGTCGTCCAGCTCATGCAGGTGGCTGGCTGCGCTCCAGGCGGCTGTGGGGTCAGTCACGTCAGCGTCTCCTTCGTCCATGTCCGGCAAGTATCCGCGGTTCTCTGGCCGCACCGCCCATGCTAGGCTAACGCCCTTGGCCGCGACGGAGACACCATGATCGAAAAACACCTTGACATAGCCAGCGCCGCTGGCGCGATGAACACCTTCGTTGTCTATCCGGAAGAAGGCGGGCCGTTCCCGGTCGTGCTGTTCTACATGGACGCGCCGGGCAAGCGCGAAGAACTGCACGATATGGCGCGCAGGCTTGCCTCGGTAGGCTACTACGTGGTGCTGCCCAACCTCTACTATCGTCGATCGCGCGACTATTGGCTGAAAGAGCGCACCGAAGCGGGCATGGCGGTGATGTTCGAGCACATGGCCGCGCTCAGCAACGCGCTGGCGGTGCGCGACACCGAGGCGATGCTGCGCTTCGTCGATGCGCAGCCCGAAGCGGACGGCAAGCGCGTGGGTGCCGTGGGCTACTGCATGAGCGGGCCGTTCGTGATGGCAGCGGCGGCGGCCTTTCCCGATCGGATCAACAGCATCGCATCGATCCACGGCGCCGGCATGGCAACCGACAAGCCCGATTCGCCGCACCTGCTGGCGCCGCGCATCAAATGCGAAAGCTATTTTGGTTGCGCCGAGATAGACAAATGGGCACCCAAGAAGGACATCGACACGCTGCAGGCCGCGCTGGTGGCCGGCGGTACACCGCACCGGATCGAGTGGTACCCGAAGGTGGAGCATGGCTTCGTGTTTCCGCGCCGCGTCGGCATCTACGACATGCCGGCGGCCGAGCGGCACTGGGAGAGGTTATTCGATCTGTTCGCCCGTACTTTGCAACGCGCTTGAAGCACTTGTAAAAGTTGTTGCGGGCGGCCACAAATTCACGGGTCAGCCGCGCGCTCCCGTTGACCAGCGTGGCGCTTTCGCCCACGATTCGTGAAATGCCGCACTCTCTTCCTCCTTATGCTGCCGATCCCGGCGAAGAGGAAGTCGTCAGGGTGGTCACGGCCAGCATGGCCACCACCATCGACTCCGTTTACAAATCGATGGAGCGGATCCGGCGGGGCGCCATGAAGTTCAATGCCCCCCTTGGCGTACACGCCATGCTGCTCTACCAGAGCGGCTGGTTCGTCTACTGGGTCGAGGGGCCGGCCAATTCGGTTCAGACTCTTCTGGAGACGGTGCGCAACGACAAGCGACATCACTCGCAGCGCGTATTGCACCAGAGCCGCGGCAAGCGTTGCCTGCCCACCGAGTGGTCGATGATGATGTCGCCATCGACCGAACCATCGCTGGATTTCGGGCGTCGCGTTCTGGCCGTGCGTTACCAGATGGAGCGGGGCATCCAGTACGCCCCCACCTCGGTGCTTCGGCGCCTGGCCTCTCCGATCATGCTGCCGCAAGCGCAGCAATTGGCTGATCCGGAGGCGTTCTACCGGGTGTGCGCGTGCGGCTCGGCCACCGAGGCGTTCGGACTGGTCCACTGGCTAGCCAACGAGCATGGCGTCGAAAAAACTCACCGGCGGGTCGCCGGCGCGAACGATCTGGACAGCGGCACCGACTACGTCGAATTCATGCAGGATGGCCACCCCTGCCGCGTGATTGCCACGTCGCGCCAGGGATTGCTGCACGGCCTGACTCGAGCCTTCCTGCCCGACTTTTCGCTGCTGATCCTGCTGCTCAATGGCCACGCCGTGCGTGACGACGTGCTGATGAACCGGGTGGCCGAATCGTTGCGCGGCTTGCCGAACACGCCCGATCTGCTGGGGGTCGCGCCCGATCCGGAGACACACATCCGCATGACGCGAAGGGCCCGGGCCGAGGGCCTGACCTACATCGCCAGTGGCCCCATCCAGTCGACCGATGGCGCGGCCATCTGGCACGCCGCTGCGCAGCAGTTGCAACGCCTGGTCCCGCCCCCGGGGTCCATCTGGCCGTTGCCTGAGCCGCGCCTGACGGGGTGAAGCAGGGGCCGGATCAGAAGCCAGCCGCCAGGCCATCGCGCCGCGGATCGCTGGCAACGACGTAGCCTTCCACCTTGGGGTCGCCGGCGCGCCAGATGAACTGGCCGGCGCCGAAATCCTGGTAGTTGTCGTTGATGACTTCGGCTTGGTGGCCGCGGTTGAGCAGTTCCTGCACCGTGGCCTTGTTCATCTGGTGTTCGACATTGATCTCCAGGCCGGCGTTGAAGCGCCAGCGCGGCGCGTCGCAGGCGGCCTGCGGGTTTTGCCGGTAGTCCAGCATCCGTACCAGCGTCTGCAGAT
>JANYAN010000500.1 GCA_025361305.1 Burkholderiales bacterium | reverse complement strand
GACTCTCTTCGTGGGCATCGGCTCGTCCGCAAAAAGCGGTGAGCCTAGGCCCGGTTCAAGAAATCACTTGCGCACCCCCCAATCGTCCGCGATCAGACTGAAACAGCGTCCGCGATCAGACTGAAACGCCGTCCGCGATCAGCCTGAAATGCCGTCCGCGATGGCCTGAAATACGCAGTCGTGGACGAAGTCCACCACTTGCTCGCCGGCAACTACCGCGAGCAGCGAGCCTCGATGAATCTGCTGAAGTACCTGGCCAACGACCTGCAGATGAGCGTGGTCCTCGTCGGCACGGCCGACGCGGTCGTCGCGCTGCAGACCGATGCGCAGATGAGCAGTCGCTTCCCGCCCACCGAGCTGCCGCGATGGGGCGAAAGCGACGAGTTCCGACGCTTCCTACACGCGTTCGAGGGGCTGCTGCCGCTGAAGAAGCCCTCGTTGCTGGCGCAGCGAGACAAGGTGGAGTTCGTGCTTGCCGCGACCGTCGGAATAACTGGCGCGATCGCGCAGCTGCTAACACACGCGGCAGAGCTGGCCATACGCGACGGCACCGAGCGCGTGGGGCTGACCCATCTGGAGCACGTTGCGCTTGTGACTGCTTGACGGGGTACACCGGGCGGACAACGGCCGGAGGATGCTGCCGGTAGCGCCTCGACCGTTCGAAGACGAGGCTCTCGGGAGTTGGATCGGACGCTTGGCCGGGCGGTACAGAATTGCAGTGGAGCAGCTTGACCGTGATTACGAGCTCGAGCTCTCCAGGCACGGGCCGCTCGGCTGGTTGCAGCCCGAGCCGCTGTCGGAGCATACGCAGGGGCGGCTTGAGTGGCTCGCTCGCATCTCACGCGACGCCATCCGCAGCTTGATCGTCGAAGCAAAGCGAGGCCCGACACGACACGCGCTCTATTGCCCGAAATGCGTGTTCCTGAACCCGCTCGAGGTCGAGTCACCTTACTGGAAGCGCGAGTGGCTCGCGCCAGAAGCCTTCATGTGCCGGGCCCACAGAGTCCGTCTAACGGCCCTCCCTGCCTCAAAGGCGCGGTACAGCGTCAACATGTCGAAGCTGATCCTCCAGGTGAGCAAACATGAGCGAAAGCTTCGTGACCGCACACGTTAGCCTGTATTCGCGCGATCTCTGAGCCGAGTCGCACGATCTAAGATCCACAACACCTGCTCCCGGCCAAGAGCGGATACTGGTGAAGAGCTGCTGTACGGGATCTCGCCGAAGCCCAATTGCCAAAACGGGTTTTCGAAATCGCACTCGAACCCTGCAACGAGGGGCGGTGGGCAGCTCAAGATCATCGCGGCCATCCTCGAATCGGTGGTGATCGAGCGGATCCGCACGCACCTGGGACCGCACGCGCTGGCACCACCCCGGGCGCCACCGGACGCAGCCATAGGCAACACCCTGCGTGGCTCAGGACGGTAATGATGGCGTGCATGACTTACCTCGGTACCAGTTCCGTCCAGGTTTGACTGCCGGCGCCTTCGCGGTTTGGGTCATAGCTGTGATTGTTGGTCTGGACGAGCGTGCTGCCGTCACCGGACATCCACTGGTGGTTGTACATGGAGCTTGCCTCAACCTGCTGGCCCGTGTTCGGGTCCTCGAAGAGGCCTTTGTTGCCGGCGTAGCGAATGAATTGTTTCGCCTGTCCGTGTACTGCATCCTGCCGTTGCGCTTCCGCCGCATTGTGCTGGGCATAGCCTGCCATCTGCGCATCATGTTCGGCATTCTGCCGGGCGTAACGCGACTGCTGCGACTGCATGTCAGAGTTGTGCAGCTGCATCAATGCCTGGCCAGCTGCGTCCTGTTTCGCCATCACAGCATGGCTCGCCGCTTGCATCGAAGCCATGCGTTGCTGCGACTGCCGGCGCGAATCATCGGAAATCCGTCGGTCCCACTCCGGGTTAGGAACCGCAGTCTTGGCGAGTCCCGTAAAGAAAGATGAGTGAATCAAAGCCTCAAGCCGTCCTTGCGGGGCATAGGCGATCGTCGTTGATGCGACGCTGCAGTTGCGGGTGCGTGCCGCGCGCTCCATCATGGTCCCTGGCAGCGTCGAATCGGTGCATTGCAACACCGCCTGGACTTGCCCTTCCATGGCTCGGCCGTCTTTGGTGTACGTAATGCGAATGCGGGCGCCTTGCAGCACAACCTTCGACGCAGGCTGGCCATACCGCGCGGCCATCTGCGCAACCTGCTGGTTCATCTGTTCCTGTTTCTCGGCAATCTGCTGCTGGCGTTCAGAAGGCATTTGCAGCGCGGCAGTTACGACAGCGCCGGGCCGCAGGCTGGGAATGGCAATGTTCACGAGGTATCCGCTGGCCGTCTGAATGTCGACCGGCGGACACTTTGCCTGATACATGATCCGCTGCATGGATTGGCTGGTGGTTGTGTTCCATTGCACGCCAGGCATCTGCGAAAGGCCGGTAAGCCCGTCCGGGCTGACAACGGAAAATTTGAGGCCAGGACCGTTGGCATGGCACCCGGTCGGGCGTGCAACTGTGCCCGCGAATTTCCAACCCGCGGGCACGCGCAGCGTCATTGCAGTAATGCCATAGACGGGATCGGACACCCCTACCTCGCGCACTTGCGTGGGGACCGCCACGTCGTTCGGTGAGTGCAACGCTTCGGCTGCGCTAACGTTCAAACCAAAATGGCTGGCACCGAGCAGCACGACAGCTGCACAAAGGCGGGACGCGACACTTTCAATTCGCATACAGTTCTCCGGTGTGATTCACGCAGGGCAATCCCCTGGAAGGGTTGAAGGTCATCGCGATCCTGCCGCAAAGCAAGAAGCTGCAGTGGTCAAGTCTTATTTGTGCTGTGAATTCGTGAGCGGGATGCGCTCTTGAGCGGCGACGCATGGCGCTGCTCGAATTCGTTGTTGAGATGATCGCGTAGTGTTTGGATCTGCTTGAGCTCGAACGATGTCACGATGACGTTGCGCCAGCCCTGGCGAGCCCGTATCAGCGCGGCGTACATCAGCTTCATGACCGCCTTCTCGCCGAAGGCGTGCGGGATGACCTTGGTGCGGTACACCCCTTAGCGCTCTGGCAACGGGCCATGCGTCTCGACTACGATTCAAACTTGTCAGTGCGCCCACGGGCAGTTCGAACCACTATCCCGCCGAGCGTCTCCGGCATCACGGGCTTTACCACGTGTTCGTCAAAGCCGGCCTCGCTTGTGCGGCGCTTGTCCTCGTCGGCGCCGTATCCTGTGAGCGCCACCAGGCGAGGGGCCCGATTGACGACGCGTTTTAGACGACGGGCGACCTCGAAGCCATCCATGTCGGGAAGACCCAGGTCCAGAAGGACAAGGTCAGGTGCGAGGTCGGAAGCTAGCTGGAGTGCCTTGATTCCGTCATAGGCCGCCACGGCGTGATGACCCATCATCTCGAGCAGGGCCGCCATGGCATCAGCCGCATCATGGCTGTCGTCGACAACGAGCACTCGCAGGGGACGATCTTCTTCCTCCTTGATTTGCGCGTCGGCTACCGTGGACGCAGGCAAGGTCATCTCCGCGAGCGGCAGTCTCACGACGAACGTACTCCCTTGCCCGGTGCCAGGGCTCTCCGCGGCCACCGAGCCTCCGTGCAGTTCTACCAACATGCGAACCAACGTCAGGCCGATCCCCAAGCCGCCTTGCGCACGCTCAATGGATACCTGCCCTTGGGCGAAGAGATCGAAGACATGCGGGAGCATGTCGGCAGCGATGCCGGTGCCGTTGTCCTCGATGCGCACTACGGCCTCAAGTCCCTCCCGCTCTGCCGTCAGCATCAGGCAACCGCCGGGGTCCGTGTACTTCGCGGCGTTATTGACTAGGTTGGCAAAGACCTGCGTCATCCGTGCCGGGTCAACATTCACGAAAAGCGCGGTCTGCGGAAGGGACACCGTCAGCTGGTGACGACGGGCCTGCAGCAGCGGCTGGCATGTCGGCGCCGTCATCTTCGACGATCAGAATTCGGGCCAGCGGCGTGGCCAGACTGTCCGTATTGAGAATGACGGCGACTCGAGGAGGTTAGCGAGTACCGCGGTTCCAGGCGTCGCGCGCAGCCAGCCGCGCTTGTTCCCAAGTCAGACGGGAGGTGCCCTTGACTTGATCCCAGTCCCGGCTCATCTGCGACTCCGCCTGCTCGAACGTACCGTTGCCCGGCGCACGGCCCATGTAACCCAGGCGGTAGGCGGGCCGGTAATCGTCGTAGGTCTGGCCCGCGGTGAAGTACGGCGTGCGCTGGAACGAATCGTTCCAGTAGCTGTCTTCCGCCACCGGGTTGATCGCCTGTGACACGCCTTTGCCCGCGGTCGCCCCTGCGGCAGCACCGATCGCTGCCCCGGCAGCCATGCCGACGGGTCCGCCGACCGCGCCCACCGCGGCCCCGGCAAGAGCACCGCTGCCGGCGCCCACGCCAGCGCCCATGTGATGCTGGCCGAGGTGATCGTCAGCCTTGGGGTTCACGACCTCACCGGTTCCTTTACCAGCAAGGCCGCCGGCGACTGCGCCGATCGCAGCGCCTGCGGCCATTCCGATCGGGCCGCCGGCGGCCCCGACCGTGGCACCGGCCACTGCCCCGCCCGTGGCCCCCACGCCCTTGGCGAGGTGGTGCTCATGGTCCGCGTCGCCGACCTTCGGGTTCACCACCTCCGCCGCACCTCGGCCCGCAACGCCGCCTGTCACGGCACCGAGGGCCGCGCCTGCGGCCATGCCCACCGGTCCGGCGACCGATCCCACAGCGGCGCCAGCAAGTGCGCCAGCGCCCGCCCCGCTCCCACTGCCAAGGTTGTGGTCGCGGAGCGAGTCGCCCGCCTTCGGGTTGATCACTTCGGCCGTTCCCTTACCAGCCATGGCACCGCTCGCGGCGCCGATCGCAGCCCCGGCTGCCATGCCGACGGGGCCGCCGACCGCGCCCAAGGCTGCCCCGGCCAGCGCACCGCTGCCGGCGCCGACGCCTTGTCCCAGATGATGGTCGGCCAGCGCGTCGTCACGATGGGGGTTCACGACCTCGGCCGCGCCTTGCCCGGCAGCGCCACCGGCGAGTCCGCCAATGGCGGCACCGGCAGCCATCCCGATCGGGCCCGCAACCGCGCCAGCGGTGGCGCCCGCCAACGCTCCTGCGCTGGCACCGGCTCCGGTGCCAAGTTTGTGTTCGCTGGGGGCCCCGCCTTCGGTCGGGTTCGCCGCCTCGGCGACCCCCTTGCCGGCGAGCCCGCCGGCGATCGCGCCAATGACACCTCCAGCGATCGTGCCGAGTGGGCCAGCGACCACGGTACCAAGTGCAGCGCCGGCTGCGGCACCGCCTGCGGCCCCGGCCCCCGTGCCGACGGGGTGAGCCCCAGGTGCCTTGGTGATGGGGTCGAGGTTTTGCGGATTGGATTCGGACATGGCGTTCTCCAGGCTGTTAGATGATCTTGGCGG
>JANYAN010000426.1 GCA_025361305.1 Burkholderiales bacterium | reverse complement strand
GCCGATCGTGGCGCAGTTGCGGGTCGATCCATCGCTAAACCTTTGCTGGCAGGAGTAATACGTGACGGGGCGGGTACCGGTTCCGGCGAAGGCAACGCGCAGAAGGGTGTTGCCGGTGAAGTAACCGGTCGGCGTCCCGCTGTTCACCGGCGCGCTGCCGATCGCTCCCAGCCCCAGCGTGCTGTTGCCCCACCACTCATTGGGCGTTGTGTTTGGCAGCGAATAGACGATCCCGTTATAGGTAAAACTGCCACCTGTCCCGTAGGTGCAGGGTGTGCCTGCATTCACGGCAATCATGGCCTCCAGCGTCGGCGTGTTGGTAACCGGAGTGGGGCCATTGCAGGCAGCGTTGGACGTCGCGGCGCCGCCGGCCGCCATCTGGGCGCTGTATTGACCAATGACATCGCTATAGCCAGGCCAGGTGTAGTCGCCGGGGTAGTAGGCGATGGCTTCGGAGGCCGGGACACCCTGCTGGAAATACAAAAATGAATTTGCCGGGAACGTGGCCGCGCCCAAAGCGGAAGCTGGGTTGGCAATATTCAGGTTGGCGTAGCCGCCAGCGAGAATCTGGGCATAGACGGCGGCCATCGATCTGCCTGAAATGTCGAATGACGCGCGACGCGATTGTCCCGTTTCGGCGCCGTTGCAATAGCTGTAGTTATCGTTACCGGCGGCGTCCCACTGGCTTGCGACATTCTGGAAATTGACCTGGCAATTGACCCAGGCGCTTCCGTTCCAGTGCAGGTCGGCGTTTCGTGTGGGCAGGCTGCTCCCGTAGCCCCACTTGGCCACTACGCCATTGGCGCTTGACACCCGGTGTTCGATGTAGATGCGATTGTTGTTGGCATCCACAGTGTTCTGCGCCGCTGAAGAGGTGAACTGGCGGAAGGAGTAGTTCGCCGAGTTGGTGAAGCTCAATGTCGTCAGACTGGCCGCAGCCACCGCGGTCGGTGTCGTGGTCGCCGGCAGCAAAGCCAACTGCTCTCTGGTCACCAATGACCGGTCGGCTTCTTGCCCGTCACCGCCGCCGCCGCAACCCTGAAGGCCCAGCAGCGCCGCGCCGCCGGCCGCCAGAATGAATCGCTTTGCCAAGACATGCATGTTCGCTCCTGCGGAACTTTCAGATCGCCGATACGGATAGCCAAAGCGGTAAGCCTTTTCGATAGGCTACTACGACTGGACGTGCAAATCCACTCGAAAATGCGGGCGCCGGGCGTTTCGACCCCCTCACGGGTTTGAATGGGACAGTCAGCCAATTATCAAGTACCGAGCGGGCCGGGAGATCCATTTCCGTTAAGGCGTCGGGGCGGCAAACTGAAGGTCTGGAAGACCCAATGGGCGATGCCTGCGGGCAGTGTGGCCGTTAATGTCGCGGCGCCGGATCGACCATTGCGGACGCGACCCTATTGCGTCATTCGGTGACCGCGTGCACCCCGTTTGCATCGCTCACCAGCGTGTACTGTTTGCCACGATAGGTGACGTGCTGCAGCGTGCCTGCGAAGCCGCGCGGTGCCTGCGGCGCCATCAGGGTCAGTGACGCGCTCCCGGACAAGCCCGGATCAAACCCGAAAAGGCCTTTGATGACAGACTGCATGAAGGCGGCGCCGCCGATTTCGTTGTAGTCCTGGCCGATCGGCGCGGAGATTCGCGTGCGGTCACCAGGCTGGACAAACTCGTGCGACTGCGCAAATGGACCCTCACGCAACACAGGCTCAACCCGGTGCAGCAGGTCCAGCGCCGAACTGTACGCGCCGAAGCGGCACATCACCTCGGTGGACAGCGCAGGCCAACCATCGAAGGAGCCGGTGGATCCGTTGTCCGGCCGAGTAGACCGAGGTGCGGAAACGTCCAGCAGACTCATGGCGCGAAACCAGCTGCCTGACACCAACTCCTGATTGACGAATGCCGTCATTTCGGTCTTCATCCGGGCCGAAAGGTCCTGGTCTAACGCTTGACCAATCACGATGTAGTCGAAGCAGTGGCGCATCTCGATTCGCGTTCCGTCGTTGTGCTCGGCCATCCAGACGCCTTGCTGTGGCACATAAAGCTGCAACACGGCATCCCGAAGGCCATCGGCTTCGGCACGAAGTTGAACCGCGCGTTGAACCTGCCCGGAGTCTTCTAGTAACTGGGCGGCGCGTCTGAGCAGGTAGACGCTGCCAGCGTTCAATGATGGGACCTTGTTGATGTAGTTTGGTGCAGCCTCCAGCAAGTTTGCGTTTTCGCCATAGTCGGCCAATGTCTGGCCTGGCGCCACGAGGGAACGGTAGGCCGTCGCAATCGATGCCATGCGCTCGATCACCGTTGTGCCGGCAATAGATTCCTGCAGAAACGCCAGGTCACCTGTCACGCCTAGGTAGGAATCGACCGTGCGGAACACGGCCCAGTCGTTAGCTGCGTACCAATTGCCTGCCGGACGCAACGACAAACAGTCCACAGCATAGACGGCGCCGTGCAGTTCCTGCGCCAACCATTTGCGGAGGGTCATCTTTTGCGCGGACGGCTCGAGCATAGCCCAGGCGTTCGATGACATTTCGCTATCCCAGAAATAGGAAATTGTCAGACCGAACGTCGGGCTTAGCGTGGGAAATACCACCGGGGCCAGTGGCAGGTTCGTCCGATGCAATACATACATCGCAAGCGCGCCATGGTAGTAGCAGCTGCGCAGCTTCTCGTCGCTCGTCACGAGCGTGGGCAAGTGTCCTGAGAACACGCTATTTCCCGGGGTAAACATCTGCTGCCAACGCGCCTCGAACTGTCCACGCGCCAGTGCCAAAGCGGCCTCAAAGCTGGCCGCCCAGCCCTCTGCAAGTGCCGCTGCGGATTGCGCGTCACGATCAATGGCTGCGGTATAGCACAGGACGCGGGATTCGCCAGCTGCCAGTGTGAGTTGCCAACTCACTGTCGCGAGCGTTCCGTTGGCAATGCCGTCAACCGAGCCCAGCCTAAGTGTGTTCGGGAGTATCGCAAAGGCAAATGCCATCGCCGCGGGAAGCGGGCCTGCAGTGTCAGTGGCGGACAGCACGGCGCCGTTGACAGCCAGGATGTTTCCGTACTCGCCGTGCGGGCAATCCCAACGCGCCCAATCCGCATCGGCGTATCGCCGCACACCTTCAGAGAAGTCCATCGAGACCGTCACGGTCACGGCAATGGCTGAAGTGTTGCGCAGAGTCAGTTGGCACAACACGCCACGCTGCTCCATGGGCATGCGCAGGATCGAACTCAACTCGACGCTGCCGACCGTCGTGCGCCTGAGGACCTGGTAGGGGTACCACTGCGACTCGGTTGCGTTCACCGCCAAACCGTTGAGCGACAGGACGCCACTCGTGCCTAGGCAAGCGTACGGCGGAAAAGTCAGCGATGTGAACGCGCAGAGGTTTATCGGTGCGGTCAAGCCTCCCCAGAAGTTATTCAGGCTCGGGAAATTGGCAATGCCGGCGGTCGAAACCCAGTCTGCCGCCCAAGTGTCCAGGCCAGCCACCACGCCCACCGGGATAGGGCAAGGCGCCTGGGACTGGCCAGTAGCGGTGTCGAGGCACGCCGGCCCGGCAGCCGGAGCGCTCGCGGC
>JANYAN010000371.1 GCA_025361305.1 Burkholderiales bacterium | reverse complement strand
CTTCGACTTGGGGCAGCAGGCCGCGGTAGTCCCCGCCATCGACTTTGAGCAGTGACGTCGGCAGATGGAAGTGCGCAACCCGCGTGGCGCGCGGTGCGATCTGCTTGACGAACTCCAACTGTTTTACGTAGGCGGAGTTCCATGCGACTCCGGTCACGTTGCGTCCAGGTCGCGCATAGGAATCGACAAGCCCCTGTTCGACTGGGAACGCAGGGCCCAGGAACACGATGGGGATGGTCTTAGTGGCGCGCGCCGCGGCGATCGAGGCTTCGGGGCCGAATGTGAAGATGACGTCCACCGGGTCGAGAACCAGGTCGGCCGCAAGGGCGGCGAGCCGATCCAAACGTCCTTCGGCGTTGGCTCGTTTGATGGAAATATTCTGGCCTTCCGCCCAGCCCAGCCCCTTGAGCGTGCGGTCCCAAAATTCATTGTTCATAGTGCCGGAGGCCAGTGCGAGCAGCCCGAGGGTCGGCTTCTTCGCGGCTTGTTGCGCCGAGGCACCCAGGGGCGCGGCGCCGACCGGAAGCAGTGCGATCACCGCGTCACGTCTGTTCATCTTCATTCCTTGGGCTGCAGTGACATCGCGCGGGCACAGGCGTTGCGAAACCGGCCCCAGTCTACTTGAACAGCCCCTTCCAGTGACGATCAGCGGAAAAGCAGCTACGCTTCGGGCCGTGGATCGAATGAAGCGGCGGAATTTCATCGCGCGTCTCGGCGGCACTGCGCGGGCGCCGCTCGCCGCGTTGCCGGTGTACGTGGACCAGCCTGACAGCTGCGGTGTTCCGCTCGCGCAAGACGATGGCTGGGCCGTCGCCTCCGTCAATGACGAAAGCTCCCAGTACAAGGGGGAACGCTCCAATTCCGGTGTCGCCTCACGCGCATAGCCACGCAAGAAGACGAGGTACGCCGCGTAGGCAGGCAGGCAGGCTGGACAGGGCCCGTCGAACCTGTCACATTGCTTCGATATTCACCATTCGGGGGATTCCATGGATCTTCTCTCTTTCCTCCGCAACAAGGCGCTGCCCGACACTGAGCTGGACCTGGACAACGATCGGACAGTGCCCCGGAGTACGCGAAAGACGTCCTCAGTGGCGGTGTTGATACTGCTGCTTATCGGCGGCGTGTGCCTGGTCACACTGGCCACCGTGCTATTCGGGTAGCGTTTGGCCTGACCCACCCATTTCCTTTGGCAGGTCCTTCATCTTGGGCAGTCCGTCCTTGATGGGAAGTACCGTCTCCTGATAGTGAACGTGCACACCCGGCTTGAACGGGAACCCCGGTATGGTGGCGGCATAGACGTCGACAAGGTTCCACTGGGGATGGTTGGTGAACACATGTCCACCGCAGGCCGCGCACCATTTGCGCGCGCTTCTTGCGGTCTTGTTGTGGGTCCGGATGTTGTCCGCGCCCTGTGTCACCTTCACCGCGTCGGGAGCCCATAGTGTGAACGCATTGACAGGCCCCGCCGACCAATGACGGCAGTCGGGCGATCTTAGATCAGTCGCGTCACAATAAGTGTTTCACGCATTGACACGAATGGACCTGAACAAGCACACCCCCCTCTCCCACATCGGCCTGCGGCGCGTCGCCAGCCCTGCGCCCTCGCCCGATGGCAAATGGCTGGCCGTGGTGGTCCAGCGCCTGGACCGGGACGGCGCCAAATACCTGTCGGATCTCTGGAAGGTACCGACCGATGGCAGTCCCGCGGTGCAGCTCACGCGCGGCGAAAGCAAGGATGCGGCGCCGTGCTTCCGGCACGACGGCGCGTTGGGCTTCCTGTCCAACCGGCAGCCCAATGAGATCAAGCCCGACGAGGACGCCGAAAAGCGGTTGCAGGTCTGGCTGCTGCCCGCGCAAGGCGGTGAACCGCGGCAGCTGACCGACGAGCCACTCGGGGTGGAAGACTTCCGCTTTGCCGGGCATGCCGATCGGATGGTGGCGTTCGTGCCCGTGCTCCCAGCCGTTGCGCATGACAAGCAGCGCGAGACCGCCGCCGATCGCACAAAGAAGGGCCCTAGCGCGCGCAATTTCCGCAGCCAGCCGGTGCGGCACTGGGACCGCTGGCTGCACCAGAACCCCGACCGCGCCAGCACGCACCTGGTTGTGTGCGATGCGAACGGCCAGCAGCGAGTGGACCTGACACCCGAGGCGACGGGCGAACTCGCGGTCGAACCGCAGCTCGACATCTCGCCAGATGGCAAGCGAGCGCTGGCCGTCTGGCGCGTTCCGGGGGAAGACCGCGTCGA
>JANYAN010000281.1 GCA_025361305.1 Burkholderiales bacterium | reverse complement strand
CCTCCAGCTCCCGCGGGATGCTGTTCTACCGGCTGATGCAGCAAGCCGTGGTCACCGATCCGGTGACCTACGCCGACATCGTGGTGCCCGCCAAAGAACCTCAGGGAATCGCCGAGTGGAGCTAAGCGGATACCCCTTATTTATGTACAGTTATGCGAGCCTTTTTTAAAGACCCTCATTGCCCCCGGGGGGACCGTTTCGCCAGCTTGCATGGTGGGGACGGCGGTCGGGGTGTGCCGTTCTCCGGTCACGCTCGCCGGCAGTCATCCCGTGCAAGCGCCTGCCGCTGCATCGCCGCCGAACATGGCGCGCGTCTATTGCAGCAACGGCGAATGGACCTGCGCCCGACACACCCCAACCACCGTCCCTGCGTTGCGTTGCTGGAGGCCTAGCGAAGACACGCAAACCGGCTGCAGACCTTGCCGCCACCAAGAGCGTCCCCGGCCGCCAGCCGTGCCAACCAAGCCAGTCGTCACCCAGCCGTCCCGGGTGCCGCGCCCAGTCGCTTGGCGCCACCCGACCCGACGACTGCGCTGCTGACCGTGGGATCGCCGTAGTAGTTGACGTCGCCGGAACCCCCGATGGCCACCTTGAGCGCTTCGCTGGCCCAGACCGTCGCCCGGCCCGAGCCGCCAATGCTCACCTTCGCCTCTTTCGCCTTGAGTTGCCCGGCCTGCACATCGCCCGAGCCGCCGATCGACACCGTCAACCCGCGTGTCGCGCCGGCCAGCTTCAGATTGCCGCTACCGCCAATCGAGGCCTGCACGGATTCACTCTGGACGTCCTTCACGTTGATCGAGCCGGAGCCTCCGATGCTGAATTTGAGCCGGGGTGCACGCAGCGTCGCGGCCTCGATCGTGCCCGCCCCTCCCAGGGCGAGCCGATCGATTTCCCGGGCCTGGACCACGATCTTGAGAACATGGGCATCGATGTTCATGTTCCGCCGGGCGGGACGGATCTCCAGATTGCCATCCTCGACCACGGTCTCGATCAACGCCATGAGGTTTTCGTCGGTCTCGATGCTGACGCTCTCAACGTTCCCCAGGCGCACTTCCACCTGACCGGCCATGGCGAGCGAGACGCCGCTGAAGTGGCTCAACGCCCGGGTCTGCGTCTTGATCGTGCCGCTGCCGCGGACGGTGTCACCGGTCAGCCAGCCCGGCATTGGAGACTGGGCACGCGCCGCGGGCAGCGCCAGTGTCAAGGCGGCAAGCGCCAGCAGTTTGCGGCGTGGGCCGCGGCAGGATTGCGGTTGTGATGTCATTTTCGTATCCTCGTCATTGGTAGACCGGCAAAGGGAAGTACCCGAAGTGCATCGTAGACAAGGCGATGTCGGCGCGCCAGACCTTGCGACAGGCTGCGCCGCAAGCCGGACAGAATGCAGATTCAAGGGACGGCCGGCAGGCGCTCAGCTGTCGACAAACAGCATGGCGGGGCATTCCAGCAGGCCCCGCATGGCCTGCACGAACTGTGCGGCGTATTGCCCATCGACCACGCGGTGATCGAACGAGGACGACAGGTTCATCATCTGCCGTGCCACGACGGCGCCGCCACGCAGCATCGGCCGCTCGACGATGCGGTTGACGCCGACGATGGCCACCTCGGGATGGTTGATCACGGGCGTGGTGGCGATGCCGCCCAGGGAACCCAGGCTGGTGATGGTGATGGTCGAACCCGTGAGTTCGTCGCGCGTGGCCTTGCCCGAACGCGCGGCCTCTGCAAGGCGCGCGACCTCAACGGCGCAGGACCACGGGTCGCGATCTTGCGCGTGCCGCAGCACCGGCACCATCAGGCCGGCGGCGGTCTGGGTGGCAATGCCGATGTGCACCGCACTGTGGCGCGTGATGATGCCGGTCTCGTCGTCGAAGCGGGCGTTGACCTGCGGATACTCGCCCGCGGCTCGCACCAGCGCGCGAACCAGCAAGGGCAAGAGCGTGAGGTGCCCGCGCTGCTTGCCCCATTTGTCGTTCAGCCGGGCCCGCAGTGCTTCCAGTTCGGTGACATCTACCTCTTCGACATACGTATAGTGCGGAATCCTGCGCTTGGACTCCTGCATCTTCAGCGCGATGCGCCGGCGCAGCCCTACCACGGGCACCTTCTCCTCCTGGTCCACGCCCGGCGCTACCGGCGATGCGGCCGGGCTCGGCATGCGCGCCGGCGCGCTCGTTCCGTGGAGGGCAACATAAGCATCCAGGTCGGCCTGCATGATGCGGCCGCCCGAGCCGGAGGCCGCGACCTGGTCCAACGCGACGCCCAGTTCCCAGGCGCGGCGACGCACGGCGGGCGAAGCGATTGGTCGGTCCGCGGTGGACTGTGCGGCTGGAGCAGATTGTCTGGCGGGGGCCGGCGCCGCCTTCGACGGCGACACCCCGGCTCTGGCCTGCGGCGCATGCGCGACCGCCGGGCGCACATCGCGCTCACTTGCATCCGCCGCGGTCTCGATGCGGATCAGCTCCGCACCCACGGCCAGCACCTGGCCCACCTGGCCGCCCAGTGAAATCACCTTGCCGACGACTGGAGAAGGGACCTCCACGGTGGCCTTGTCGGTCATCACGTCGGCCAGCGCCTGGTCTTCGACCACGCTATCCCCGGTCTTTACGTGCCAGGCCACGAGTTCGACTTCGGCAATGCCTTCGCCGATATCCGGCACCTTGATGACATGCTCGCCCATCAAACCTCCATGGCACGCCTGAAGGCGGCGGCTACGCGATCGGGGCCGGGGAAATACGCCCACTCCTGCGCGTGCGGGTAGGGTGTGTCCCAGCCCGTCACGCGCTCGATCGGCGCTTCCAGGTGGTAGAAGCAATGTTCCTGGACCAGCGCAGTCAGCTCGGCGCCGAAGCCGCTGGTTCGAGTTGCCTCGTGCACCACCACGCATCGCCCGGTCTTCTTCACTGACGCCACCAGCGTTGGCAGGTCCAGCGGCCAGAGGCTGCGCAAGTCGATGATCTCGGCGTCGATGCCGCTCTCGCGCGCGGCAGCCTCGGACACGAAAACCATGGTGCCGTAGGTCAGCACCGTCAGCTGGGTGCCCGGACGAAAAACTGAAGCCGACTCCAGCGGCACGGCGTAGTAACCCTCAGGCACTTCGCCCAGCGCGTGGCCCGACCAGGAGACCGACGGCCGGTCGTGGTGGCCGTCGAACGGTCCGTTGTAAAGTCGCTTGGGTTCCAGGAAGATGACCGGGTCATCGTTCTCGATACTGGCGATCAGCAGGCCCTTGGCGTCGTAGGGGTTGGACGGCATCACCGTGCGTATCCCGCAAACATGGGTGAACAGCGCTTCGGGGCTCTGGCTGTGCGTCTGCCCGCCGTAGATTCCGCCGCCGCACGGCATGCGCACAGTGATGGGCGCCGTGAAATCGCCCGCCGAACGGTGGCGCAGGCGAGCCACTTCAGAGACGATCTGGTCGGAGGCCGGGTAGAAGTAGTCGGCGAACTGGATCTCCACCACCGGTCGCAGGCCGTACGCGCCCATGCCGACGGCAGCGCCGACGATGCCGCCCTCGGAGATCGGCGCGTCGAAAACGCGCGATGTGCCGTACTTCGCCTGCAGGCCTTCGGTGCAGCGAAACACGCCGCCAAAATAGCCGATGTCCTGGCCGAAGATCACCACGTCGTCGTCACGGCCCAGCATCACGTCCATGGCCGAACGCAGCGCCTGGATCATGGTCATCTGCGCCATTGTCAGGCCCCCAGCAGCTGGCGGCGTTGCTCCAGCAAGTGAGGCGGAATGTCCTTGTACACGTCTTCGAACATCGTCGCGGCACCAGCCAGATGGCCAGCGGCCAGCGAGCCGTAACGCTCGGCCTCCTTCAGCGCTGCCATGACCTGCGCCTCCAGCTCCTTCTGGGTGGCCTCATGCTCGGCTTCCGACCACGCGCCCAGGCCGATCAGGTGGCGCTTGAGCCGCGCGACCGGGTCGCCCAGTGGAAAGTGGGCCCAATCGTCCGCAGGCCGGTAGCGCGTGGGATCGTCCGACGTCGAATGGGCGCCGGCACGATAGGTCAACCACTCGATCAGCGTGGGCCCCAGATTGCTCCTTGCGCGCTGCGCCGCCCAGAGCGACGCCGCGTACACGGCCAGGAAGTCGTTGCCGTCCACCCTCAGCGATGCGATGCCGCAGCCGACGCCGCGCGCGGCAAACGTGGTGGCCTCGCCGCCGGCGATGGCCTGGAAGGTGGAGATCGCCCATTGGTTGTTGACCACGTTCAGGATGACAGGTGCGCGGTACACATGGGCGAATGTCAGGGCGGTGTGAAAGTCGGATTCGGCCGTGGCGCCGTCGCCGATCCAGGCCGAAGCAATTTTTGTATCGCCCTTGATCGCCGAGGCCATGCCCCAGCCGACTGCCTGGATGAACTGCGTGGCCAGGTTGCCAGAGATGGTGAAGAAGCCTGCCCGCTTGTACGAATACATCACCGGAAGCTGACGGCCCTTGAGCGGGTCGCGCTCGTTGGACATCAGCTGGCAGATGAGCTCGACCATGTCCACGTCGTCGCGCCCCAGCAGCAGACCCTGCTGGCGGTAGGTGGGAAAGCACATGTCACCGGGCTGCAGCGCCAGCGTGTGCGCAACGGCAATGGCCTCTTCGCCCAGGCATTGCATGTAGAACGAGATCTTCTTCTGCCGCTGTGCGATCAGCATGCGGGCGTCGTAAACACGGGTCTTGATCATCGCGCGCAAGCCCCGGCGCAGCAGCTCGGGCTCCATGGGCGCAGCCCAGGGGCCAACCGCGTGCCCTTCATCGTCCAGAACACGAATCAGGCTGTAGGCCAGGTCGCTGGTGCCAGCGGCCGGGGCGTCTACCGGCGGACGCCGGACTTCGCCAGCCGGCGACAGGTGCAGGTAGGAGAAATCGGTCTCGTGACCGGGCCGACCGGAGGGCTCGGGCACATGCAGGCGTAAGGGCTCTTTGTCGATCATCCGGTGTACCCAGAGGCGCATCCTAGCGCCGACACGCCGCCCGCGCAAACCATGACAAACCTCATTGGCGCGCGGCGCAATTGCGCCTAGCATGCATCAGGGAGCCCCGTTTTCATGACATCGATCCCTTCGCCGCGCGAAGAATCCGAGCCCTCGCACTGGCTGGGCGATACGCCCATGCTCAACCTGCGGGACGACAAGCTACGCCTGCGCGTGAAAACCGTGACCCAGTTCAGCCGCACGGACACTGAGCGGCTTGTGAGCATCGCCCACTACGTTGCTTCGATTCCCTTCAATGTCCCGGCTTTCGTGGCCATGAAACGCACCCGCCAGACCCTGACCCAGCGCGGCGCCGTTGGCTGGTACAGCAAGGCCGCGCTGTTCCAGGCCATGTTGCGCATCGCCGGCTTTCCGGCGCGCGTGCGGATGATCCGAGTCAACCACGAAATGTTCCGCGGCCTGGCCGAGACCCGCCAGCAGTTCGTGTTGCCGGTGGTCGAAGTATGGACCGGCGGCAAATGGGTGATCACCGACAGCTACGTCTACGACCCGGGCTACCTGGCCACCGCGCTCGAGGCCGTGCAGCGCCGCGGCTGGCGGACCGGCTACGGCGTGCACATGGACGGGCAGACCCAGTGGAACGGGGTGGGCGACGCGATGGTCATGATTGCCCTTGACCTGTCCCGTGGCAGCGTGGCTGAGCAGTTTCCGGGCGTCTACGACGATCCGCAGGAGTTTCAGTCGAAGGTGAAGCAGCAATCGTCCCTGCGCTGGCTCATGATGCTGACGCGCAACCGCATCATGTCGATCCGCATGAACCGTCAGGTGCGCCAACTGCGCCGCGAGGCGGGCGGCTGAGCCGGACTACCAGTCTGGCGCTGAGTGCCCGGGCGGCACAGACGGACGCGCGTAACCGGCCGGGGTGCGCCCCAGTTGCGCACTGTGGCGCATCGCCTGCAACTCGCCGAATCCGCTGGCGGATCGCTCCAGGAATGGCTCCCGGGCCGGTTTGGGCGCCTGAAGGCCCCCGGGCACCCGCCCCAGGCCACGCAACCAACCGGCCGTCTGCGCCAGCGACACCTGCACGTGCCAGCTGCCGCCCTCACGCTGCTGGCGCCGCAACGCCGTGGCAGCCCCTGCCGCGATCAGGAAGCCAGTCGCCTCGTCCATGATTTGCATGGGCAGCGCCCGCGGCGCGGCACCCCCGGCAGCCTCACCCTCTGCATGGTTGAAGCCCATCGCAGTTTGCACCAGTGAGTCGAAACCGCGCCGCGTACCCCATGGGCCTTGCACCCCATAGGCGCTCAGCGACACCTGGACCAGGCCCGGCCGCAGCGCGAGCAGATCGGCTGGGCCATAGCCCAGGCCCTCAAGCGCGCCGGGCCGATAGCCCTGCACCATCACATGAGCACCCGAGATCAGCCGAGCCAGCGTGGCATGGCCCTCGTCGGTGCGCAGGTCCGCATGACAGGATCGCTTGCCGCGGCTGGTGTCGGCGATGGCCTCGATGTTGGGCAGGTGCGGCGAGTTCACCAGCATCACGTCGGCGCCATAGGCCGCCAGCGTCCGGCCACCTACCGGGCCAGCCAGGATGCGCGTGAGCTCGAGCACGCGGATGCCAGCTAGCGGCCTTGCGCCCGAGGGGAGCGACGGCAACACGAGCGGCTCGGCGTCTCCAATGCGGTCGATCGTGAACAGCGGCTGCAGCGCGACAGCCCTGCCCTGCGGCGAAGCATCCCACTCGACGAAAGTGCGCAGAGCCGCGGCCACACCACCCGACCTGGCCGCAGCATCCTCGAAGTCCATTGCCTTCCAGCCCAGCATGGCCCGCTCGGCGTCCTCGCGTTTGGCGTGTTCTGGTTCCAGCCCCAGCAGCCGCAGTGCGGTCTCGCGGTGATGCGCGAAATTGGCATGCACGCGGACCCACCCGTCGGCGCACCGATACAGCCCCGAGAACTTGTCCCAGACTTCGGGCGCCTTGCCATCCACGCTGAACCAGCCGGTGCACTCGATGGCGGCATGCAGCATGTCCACGCTAACCGCCTGGCGGGGTGCCCCGCGGCAATGACCGAGTTCACAAGCGGCCAACGCCGCAGCGGCAGCTGTGGCCTGCGCGGCCGTGCCGACAGCGAACGACGAAGGCAGGACCGGGTCCTGTCCCGTCAGATTGACCAGGCCGAGAGCTTCCTCGGGCAACCCGGTGAGTTGCCAGATCGAGCTGAGGGCCTGGTTCGGACTCAATGCAGCTTGACCCCCGTTTTGGCCTGAAGCATTTCCAGGGTAACGCCGGGTGCCAACTCGATCACCTTCAGGCCCTCGGGCGTCACATCCATGACGGCCAGGTCGGTGATGATGCGATCGACCACACCGACGCCTGTCAGCGGAAGGTTGCACTTGGGCAGGATCTTCATGTCTTCCGTGCCATCCTTCTTGCGCGCCAC
>JANYAN010000260.1 GCA_025361305.1 Burkholderiales bacterium | reverse complement strand
TGACCGCACCCATATCCAAGTTGCCAGACTGACCGGAGGTGTTTGAATTCTGAGCGACCGCCGGACTGGTGATGCCGCCCGCAACGATGTTGACTTTCACCGCATGGTTGACCGTGTCGGTGGCGTCAGCTCCACCGCTATCCACACTGGAGAACTTGCCCACGATCGCCGATCCAGCGACTAGGCCTACGGTCCCACCGGTCGCCGTCATCGCCCCTGTGGCCAGGGGAATGGAAGCAAGTGTTACCGGAATGGACGCATTGGTGACGCTGACGGCGTTGGACGTGCCAGGAGTGGTTTGATCGATACCGACCTTGCCGACTACGGCTGAACCAGCGACGATCCCGACAGTGCCGCCAGAGGCTAGAGCAACAGGAACCGAGGTGTTGGTGATGCTGACCGCGTTGGTTGTGCCAGGGGTGGTTTGATCGATGCCAAACTTACCGACTACGGCTGAACCAGAGGCCAAAGGAACAGCGGCTGCCAGGGTCACCGGAACCGAGGTGTTGGTGATGCTGACGGCATTGGTTGTGCCAGGGGTCGTTTGGTCGATGCCAAATTTACCTACCAGAGCCGAGCCAGCAGCCAGGGGAACGGAGGACGCCAGGGTCACAGGAACCGAGGTGTTGGTGATGCTGACGGCATTGGTTGTGCCAGGAGTCGTTTGATCGATACCAAACTTGCCGACCAACGCTGAGCCGGCGGCGAGGGGCACGGAGGCTGCCAAGGTCACCGGGACAGAGGTATTGGTGATGCTGACGGCGTTGGTTGTCCCTGGTGTGGACTGGTCGATACCAAACTTGCCGACGATGGCCGAACCAGAGGCCAAAGGAACAGCGGCGGCCAAAGTTACCGGAATGGAGGCGTTGGTGACGCTAACGGCGTTGGTTGTGCCAGGGGTCGTTTGATCGATGCCGACCTTGCCGATGAGGTTGCCGCCAGCAGGAATGGCCGCGCTAGATCCAGAGACCAGACTCGCGAGAGAGGCGTTACCGACCGCGATAGCGGCGTTGGTAGCCAGGACGTCGGTCGCGACGATATTAACAGCACTGATGTTATTGCCCACAGCAGTGTTGGTTGCCAGGATATTCGTGTTGACGGTGCCAAGCGCGGTGTTGCTCAAGCCGATCGCCGTATTCGTAGCGTTCGTAGCCGTGGTTTCAGCTCCGGTATTGGTAACGATCGTGCCCAGAGCCGCATTAGCGACACCGAGAGCGGTATTGGTGGCCGCTGTATTGCCGGACAGCGTTGCCAGCGAGCTATTCGTGGTGGTCAAAGCGGTATTGGTGGAGCCCACCGCAGCGGTCGTGGTCGCTTGGTTGGCCGCAATGGTTGAAAGAGTCGCGTTGCCAGCGGTAACAGCAGTCGTAACGGCGGTGACAGCAACAGTGGTCGCCGCCGTGTTGGTGACTTCTGTTGCGAGGGAGTTGGCACTGGCGAGAGTATTGGCCGAAATCGTATTATCTTTTGCGATCACGAGCCCGAGATTGCTGTTGACGGTGCTCAGCGCAGTGTTGCTTGCGGTCGTCGTCGTGTTGAGGGTAGTCAACGACGCAATCAGCGAGCCAAGATTTGTATTGACCAGGCTGACATCGACATTGTTGCGCTTCATCAGAGCAATCTGAGAACACGTAATGGTGTCAGCCGAACAAGCGGAATCGGTTGTCAGGCCCAAGGTCATATTCCAACCATCGACATAGGAGTTGGGGACAGCGGTAGAACCTTGGGCGATGGCCGCAACGATATTGACCTTTAGCGCATGATTGGTCGTATCCGACATATCGACCCCGGCAGAGTCGATGCTGGTGTGTGAAACCGCTTGGACACCACCACCGATATCCTTCGACCGCATCGTGATGGTCGCTCCCGAGGCGTCCTTAACGAAATAGTTGTCGGCCGCAAAGGAATAGCTGGACATTAGGGCCACAGCGATGGCGGTCGAAGCAAATTTAGCGAAACGGTTGGTCATCATGGTTCCTTAGAGGTTTCCAACGAATTGGCTGTTACTGGGGTCCGAAAAATCAAGAGACGGACCAAGTATAGAGGCACAGCTGATAATGCTGTTGATAGTGAGGGTGTAGGTCATAAAGCCGACAACCCAGGTGTATTTCACGGCTATAGCGTAGTTCTGCGCGGACACTGGGCCGGCAGTTACGATCGCGCCTGTGCGGGCGTTAATTGTGAACGGGCCGGCGGTGACCAGCGTCTTCACGAGGGAAACATCTGCGGAGGTCGAGAGCGGGACGGTCTTGCTGCTGGGTGGCGAGGTGACGCCATCGGCAGTGGCGGTGGCCGTGTTGGTCACGAAGGCGT
>JANYAN010000235.1 GCA_025361305.1 Burkholderiales bacterium | reverse complement strand
TAGCGATGACGGTGTCGGCGCCGAACAGGCTTTCGGCTTCGCGCACGATGGCCTGTTTGACGTCGAGCTTTTCGGTGGCAGTCTCCACCACCAGCACTACGTTCTTCGGGGCGGCGCCCAGGCTGTCGGCGCACTGCAGGCGGCCCAGCGCCGCAGCGGCATCGGGTTCGGTGCTCTTGCCCAGGCGCACACCGTCGGACAGGATCTTCGCGATGGTGTCGCGCGCGCGGGCCAGCGCCGCCGGCTGCTTGTCCACCAGGGTGACTGGGTGGCCGGTGGTTATGAATGCGTGGGCGATGCCGGTGCCCATCAGCCCGGAGCCGACCACCGCGATCGGATCGTTGCTTGTCATGATGTGTTTTCCCCTCAGGTTCCCGTGAAGCGCGGTGCGCGTTTTTCCTTGAAAGCCAGCGCCGCCTCGGCGCGGTCGGTGGTGGTCATCAGCAGCGCGAACAGCGTCTTCTCGAGCGTGAGGCCCGCCTGCAGACCCATCTCGATGCCGTCACGCGCCGCCTCTTTGGCATAGGCGCTGGCCGCGGGTGGGCGGGCGGCTATGCGCGCGGCCACACCCAGCGCTTCGGTGCCCAGCGCGGCGGCATCCGGCACCAGGCGGCTGACCAGTCCGATGCGCAACGCCTCGTCGGCGTCGATGCGGTCGCCGGTGAGCATCATGTCCAGCGCCCGGCCCATGCCGATCAGCCGCGGCAGGCGCTGCGTGCCGCCGCCACCGGGGATCAGGCCCAGGCCGGTCTCGGGCAGGCCGAACACCGCGCCGGCAGACGCGATGCGCAGGTCGCAGGCCAGGGCCAGCTCCAGTCCGCCGCCCAGGCAGTAGCCGTGCAGGGCGGCCACCACGGGCTTGGCGATGCGGCCGACGCGGTCGATCCAGGCATTGCCCAGCAGCCGGCGCCGCTCCTGCACCGGGGTGCCGATGCTGCGGCCTTCCTTGATGTCGGCACCGGTACAGAAACCGCGCTCGCCAGCGCCACGCAGCACGATGGCGGCGCAGGCATCGTCGCGGTCGAGCCGCTCCAGCAATTCGGGCAGGCCGGTGCGGATGGCTTCGTTGAAGGCGTTGCCGACCTCGGGCCGGTTCAGGGTGACCAGGGCCACCTTGTCGTGCATGTCCAGCAGGATGGGTTCGGTGCGGCTGCTCATTGACGTGCCTTCGTGCAGCGCACTGCGGCATTCGCCCTAGGGAGCGGCCCGGCGGTGCTCATTGGAATATCTTCGTGCTGCGCACTGCGGTGCGAGCTAGTCTGGGGCGGCCCGGAGCTGCGCTCATGGTGTTTGCCTCAGGCGCGCAGGCTGCTGTGTTGCGCGCGGTCCCAGGTGCCGGGCTGCACGCCGCGTTCGCGCAGTTCCTTCTTGCGCACCTTCTCGGTCGGGGTGCGCGGCAACTCGGCCAGGCTGTCGAAGTAGCGCGGGATCATGAAGGCCGGCATGCGCGCGTCGCACCAGGCGGTGATATCGGTGTAGTCCAGCGTCTGCCCTTCGCGCGGCACCAGGAAGGCCATGACCTCGTCCTCGCCCGCTTCCTGGTCGGCAGCGACCCCGACCACGGCGCAGTCGGCCACGCTGGCATGGCTGCGCAGCACGGCCTCGACCTCGAACGACGAGATGTTCTCCCCGCGGCGGCGCAACGCATCCTTGACCCGATCGACGAAGTAGTACCAGCCCTGGGCGTCGCGCTTGAGGGCGTCGCCGGTGTGGAACCACAGATCGCGACGCGACTCGATGGTCTTTTCGGGCATGCCCAGGTATTCCGTCGAGATGATGCCGGGATGTTTGTGGCGCACCAGCAACTCCCCGGCCTGTCCCTCGGGCACGGCCTCGCCGGTGTCCGGGTCGGCCAGCTTGATCTCGAACCACTGGTCCACCAGCACCCCGCTGGCGCCAGGCGGCCGAGGCGCGCCGGGCGGGGTCATGAATACGTTGGAAATCTCTGTCTGGCCGAACCCGTCGACGAACTCGTGCACGCCGAAGCGCTCCGAGAACGGTCCGGCGAGGTCGGTGGCGAGTGGCGCGGCGTAGATGCAGCGCATCTTGTGCGCGCGGTCGTTGTCCGAGGGGGGCTGGGCGCAGATGAAGGCCAGGGTTGCGCCGAGCAGGTTGGTCACGGTGGCACCGCTGCGGCGCGCGCGCCCGGCCCAGTCCGAGGCACTGAAGCGCGGATACAGCACGCAGTGGGCGCCGGCGATCAGGCACGGGTAGACAGTCAGGAATTGCGCATTGCCATGGAATAACGGGAAGCCCGTCATGTAGACGTCGTCCTGCGTCAGCCGCATCAGTTGCACGTCTTCCTCGGCGAAGAAGTAGAACTGCGAGTGTGGCATGACCACGCCCTTGGACAGACCCGTGGTGCCGGAGGTCAGCAGCACTGCTGCCGGGTCCTGCGGAGTGGTCGCGGGGGGCGGGTTGACGCTGTTGTCGGACACCAGGTCCGCGAAGCGGTGCAACCGGATCCTGCTGAAGGCCGGCAGCGGGGTGTCGACGCCGGGCTCGTCCACCAGCACCACGTGCTCGATCGGGATCTGGTCCTCGATGGCCACTAGACGCTGGGCCAGCGCGGCAGTGCCGATCAGGATGCGCGACTGGGAAAGCTTGAGCGGATGCGCCAGGAAGCTGCCCTTGTAGGCGTCGCTGACGGCCACTTCCACGGCGCCGAGTTTGCACAGCGCGAACCAGATGTAGACAAACTCGAGGCAGTTCGGCAGCAGGATGCAGACATAGTCGTGGCGCTTGACACCAAACCGCGCCATGCCATGGGCGAGGCGGTTCACCGTGGCATTGACCTCGGCAAAGGTCTGCACACGGCCGGCGTCAGTGCACGATAAAAAGGGGCGCTGGGCCCGTTTCACGGCCTGGTACTCGAGCACAAAAGGCAGCGTCCAGTTCGCACGGGCGAAGTGCGGTTCAAAATGCGGGAAGGTCAGCATGCTGCACTTGCTAAGATCGGTTTCTATGACTCACAATAGTATTTTGTGTCATCATAGAACAAAATTGTATAAATAGATACTGACCTGAATATATTAAGCGGCTACAAAATGCAGTCAAGATCATCCGATTCCGCCGTCTCGTCGGGGGCTTCCATGGCCAAATCAGCGCGTCCTCGAGGTCGCGCCAAGTCGCATGACACAAAAAAACTGACCCAATGCGAGATTGTTCGCAGTTCGCTGGAGAAGGATATTTTTGCGGGATATCTCGCACCCGCGACTCCGCTGGATGAGGATGCGATTGCCAAACGCTTCTCCGTGTCCCGCACGCCAGTGCGCGAGGCACTGCTGCAGTTGATCGAGGCCGGGCTGGTCGAGAAGCCGTCGCGGCAGCGCGCGGTGGTGGCCCCGCTGGACGTGCGCCGCCTGATACAGATGTTCGAGACACTGTCCGAACTCGAGGCCGTTTGTGCGCGTTTTGCGGCGCGTCGCATCACGCCACAGGAAAAGGAGGCTCTGGCCATCATCCAGCAGGCGTCCGACGTGGCGCTGGCCGCGGGTGACGAAGACGAGTACGGTCGCCAGGGCATCCGTTTTCACGTGGCGGTGTGGCGCGCCACCCACAACGATGTGCTGTTCGAGACCACCCGTAATCTGGCAGTGCGGCTCAACCCCTACCGCATGTTCCAGTTGCGCTCCAAGGGCCGACCGGAGGCCAACAACGCCGACCACAAGTTGCTGCTGACCCTGATCGAAGCCGGCAATGCGGACGAGGCGTATTCCGTGATGCGTGGGCATGTCACCGTGCAGGGCGACGTGCTGGCCGAGTACATCTCGTGTTCGCCGCGCCCGGTCCTGCAGGCGGAATACGCGTAAGCACGCTTGACACCGTCTAAAAATATATGGATAGTTCCGTAAAAATATAATTTATTCGTCATTACTTTAACTACACAACCAAAGGCGACGGTTACATGGGCTCGAAAACGAAGATCATCGAATTTTTTGCATTGGCGGTGGGGATGGCGCTGGTGTCACAGGTGCAGGCGGGCGACCGCAAGATCGTGATCCTGCAGGCGCTGACCGGTGCCGCCGCTTTTGTGGGTGTTCCAGCATCGGAGGGCATGAAATTCGCGGCCGATGAGTTGAATTCCAAGAACTTCCTGGGCAACGGCGACAAGATCGTCGTCGAGGTGGCAGATAGCGCCTCGGCGCGTGCCCAGGCCATGGCAGCCGTGACGCGTTATGCGGCTGATCCCAGTGTGCTGTTCATCCTGGGCCCGACCACGGCGCCGGAAGCCATTCCGTCGGCCGGCGTGGCGAACGATGCCAAGATTCCGATGAAGGCCATGGCCAATTCAGTCAGCGTGCTCAATGCCGGTCCATGGGGCTTCATTTCCGCGCAGCCACCGACCATCACCATGCCGCAACTCGGCGACTACGCGATGGACGTTGCCAAGGTGAAGTCCTGCGCCACCATTCGTTTCACCGATAACGAGGCTTACGTGGACCTCGAACGCATTTTTGTCGAGCACACCCAGAAGCGCGGCATGACAATCGTCGACCGTACCGGCATCAAACAGGCGGACTCGGATTTCTCGACGATTGCCACCCGCATCGTGGCGGCCAAGCCGGATTGCGTGATGCTGTTCACGCTCGCGCCGTCGGCAGCCAATCTGGCCATACAGCTGAAGCAGGCCGGGCTGCCCGCCAGCGTCAAGTTGATCGGCCAGACAGGCATGTCTTCACCGCAGCTGGTGTCCATCGGTGGCGCAGCGGTCGAAGGTATTGTCTTCAATTCGGACTGGACGCCAGGCGGCAATACGCCGGCAGCCCAGGCATTCGCGGCGGCCTATAAGGCCAAGACCGGCAAGGATGCGGACAATTGGTCGGCATTGGGCTACAGCTACATGACGGTCGTGGCAACCGCCATCAAGGCAGCGTCGCCCAACCCGACACGTGAGAAGATCCGCGACGCCCTGACCAAGACCAAGGATGTGCCGGTTGTCGTCGGTAGCGGAAAGTACAGTTATGTGGACCGGATCCCGATTTATGGTTCGACCTTCCTGATGGTGAAGGACGGCAAGTTCGTCCCCGCCCCTCAGTAAATTGCGCTGCTGAACTGAAGACCGCCGGTCGAATATTGCGCCCGAAACCTTGAACAATCACCTGGAGCGGACATTCCTCGACATTTCAATTTCAGACCGGTGCCAGGCCGGTCACAGCTTTCAACAGGAGACATACGAGACATGATTTCACATACCAAAACCTTCAGGCGCATCCTGGTGTTGAGCGGACTGGCATTAGCCTCGCACGCGCTTCTCGCCGCCGACCGCAAAATCGTGATCCTGCAGGCGCTGACCGGTGGCGCCGCATTCGTTGGTGTGCCGGCTTCCGAAGGAATGAAGTTTGCGGCCGACGAAATGAACGCCAAGAATTTCCTTGGGGCCGACAAGATCGTCGTGGAAATCGCCGACAGCGCCTCCGCGCGTGCCCAGGCCATGGCAGCGGTCACGCGGTATGCCGCAGATCCCAGCGTGTTGTTCATTCTGGGCCCTACAACGGCGCCGGAAGCCATTCCGTCGGCCGGTGTGGCAAACGACGCCAAGATCGGCATGAAGGCCATGACCAATGCCGTCGCGCTGCTCAACGCCGGCCCGTGGGGCTTCATCTCCGCGCAGCCCCCGGTCATCACCATGCCGCAGCTGGGTGGCTACGCCATGGACGTTGCCAAAGTCAAGTCCTGCGCCACGATCCGGTTCACCGACAACGAGGCCTATGTCGATCTCGAGCGCATCTTTGTCGAGTACACCGAGAAGCGTGGCATGAAGATCGTCGACCGCACGGGCATCAAGCAGGCGGACTCGGATTTCTCCACCATCGCTACCCGCATCGTTGCCGCCAAGCCCGACTGCGTCATGCTGTTCACGCTCGGGCCGTCGGCCGCCAATATGGCCATCCAGTTGAAGCAGGCCGGATTGCCGGCGAGCGTCAAGCTGATCGGCCAGACCGGCCTTTCTTCGCCGCAGCTGGTCCAGATCGGTGGTGCCGCGGTCGAAGGCCTGGTCTTCAACTCGGACTGGACGCCTGGCGGCAATTCGCCGGCAGGCCAGGCATTCGCAGCCGCCTACAAGTCCAAGACCGGCAAGGATGCCGACAACTGGGCGGCGCTGGGTTACAGCTACATGACGGTCGTGGCCACGGCCATCAAGGCGGCGGGACCGAACCCCACGCGCGAGTCCATCCGCGATGCCCTGGCCAAGACCAAGGACGTGCCCGTGGTCATCGGCACGGGCAAGTACAGCTACGTGAACCGCATCCCGACCTATGGCTCGACCTTCCTGATGGTCAAGGACGGCAAGTTCGTCCCCGCACCGCAGTAATTGCGCTCTTGAAATGAAGGTCGCTGCGCGACATGTACGCCAGCGACTGCCCCTGACTGGAAAAAGCGGAACGCCATGATAGCCCAGCAAATCTTGAACGGCTTGGTCTTGGGCGGCGTCTATGCGTTGTTCGCGCTCGGCTTCACCCTGATATTCGGCATCCACCGAATCATGAACATGGCGCACGGCGCGGTGTTCATGTCAGGCGCCTTCATCGGTCTTTATGCGGTGCGCCTCGGCCTGCCGATCTGGCTTGCCCTGCCCGTTGCCATGGCGGGTGCGGGACTGGTGTCCATCTTGGTTGAAGTGATCGCGTTCAAGCCGCTGCGCAAGCTTGCGCTGGCCGACGCGGAGCTGGCATCGATCATCTCCAGCATCGGTGCCGGCCTGATCATCCTGAG
This sequence comes from Burkholderiales bacterium, assembly GCA_025361305.1. Taxonomy (GTDB): domain Bacteria; phylum Pseudomonadota; class Gammaproteobacteria; order Burkholderiales; family Burkholderiaceae_C; genus Ramlibacter. The sequence continues at coordinate 6,600 of JANYAN010000235.1, read as the reverse complement.
TGTGGGCCAGTACGTGTCCAAGACCGAAACCATGCGTTTCCCCTTCGGCACTGTGCCCGTTGACGCGATCCTTGTCTTCGGTCTGCGCGTGACCATGCTGCAGTTGCTGATGTTGGGCGTTGCCGTGGTGATGGTCGCGCTGCTGGCCTACTACCTCTATCGCACGCCGCAGGGCCGACAGATCCGTGCCGTGGCCGGCAACTACCGGGCCGCGCAACTGCTGGGTGTCAACCCCAACGCGATTTTCTACCAGACCTTCTTCCTGTCCGGTGCGCTCGCCGGCGCCGCCGGCGTGATGGTGGGCCTGGCTTTTAATGCCGTTCAGTTCCTGATGGGCGAACCCTTCCTGCTGAAGGCCTTCGTCGCCATCATTCTCGGAGGCCTCGGCAGCGTGCCGGGCGCGCTTGTAGGCGGTCTGGTGCTCGGTCTGCTGCAGTCATTGTCCGGGGCCTATCTGCCGGCCTTGCTGGTCGACGCGGTGATCTTCCTGTTGTTATTCGTGATCCTGATGGTCCGCCCGGATGGCCTGTTCGCGCAGAGCGTGACGGAATCCCCGACCAAGCGTGTTTAGGGCAAAGGCATATTGATCATGATGGACTTGATTACTCCCAACCTGCCGTTGCTCGACCTGATATTCATCGGCACCGGCTACGCACTCAGTCAGGCGATCGTGTTTCGCGCCGGCACCTTTTCCGTCGCCACCTCGGGATTCGCCGCCCTGGGCGCGTATGCCGCCGCGATCCTCACCGTCAAGCACGGCGTGCACCCAGCCGCCGCGGTCGCCGTGGGCACGATGCTGGGCCTGCTTTGCGGACTCCTGTTGTCGGTTCCGCTGGCGCGGCTGCGCGGCGTCTACCAAGCTATCGCGTCGCTCGCCTTCGTGGAGATTCTCGTTGCGTTGATTCTCTTTTTCGACGAGCTGACCGGGGGCCCGCTGGGCTTTAACAACATCCCACGCGTGGTGACGACCTGGACCCTGTTCTTGGCGATGCTCGCTACCATGGCTCTGTTGATCGTCCTGGGGCAGGGCGCCATCGGGCGCGCTTTCGATGCGATGCGGCAGGATCCGCCGGTAGCCGCCTCCCTGGGCGTCAACCCGACCAAGTACCACGTCTTGTCGTTTGCGCTCTCGGGCGCCATCGCCGGTCTTTTCGGAGGCCTGGACGCGCTGCGCAACTACAGTCTGACGGCGGAGCAGTTCGGCTTCAGCATCCTGATCGGCACTTTGTCGGCCGTTGTGTTGGGTGGTCGCAGAGCGGTGATAGGTCCGCTGGTCGGGACCACCATTCTCGTGCTGTTGCCGGAGATCTTCCGGCCGCTGGCGGACTACCGCCAGGCCGTTTATGGCCTGCTGCTGGTGGTGGTGATGGCCTACCTGCCATTCGGTGTCTACGACACCATCGTCATGAAACTGCACAACCGCCGCTTGGTGCGTGCGGGCATGGTTAGCCCGAAGGCCGAAGCATGAGACGCCGGGCCGCTCCCAAAGCGAATTCCGCAGCGCGCAGCGCGGAGGTAGTCCAATGAGTTCGCTCGTACTCAAGGGCGTGGGCAAGCGTTTTGGCGGCCTGCAGGCCGTGTCCCCTTTCGACATGGACATCGCCTGCGGCAAGATCACCGGCCTGATCGGGCCCAATGGCGCGGGCAAGACCACGGTCGTCAACCTCATCACCGGTGTCTACAAACTCAGTCAGGGGAGCATCAAGTTCGGAGACGTCGACCTCACCGAAGCGCCGCGGCATGAGGTGGCGCGCGCCGGCCTGGCGCGCACCTACCAGACTATCCGTCTGCTGCCCGATGCTACGGTGGTTGCCAATGTGATGATCGGCATGTACCGGCACCAGAAGACCTCGCTGATTTCGCAGTTGTTCGGCTTGCCGTCTGCGCGCGCGGAGACACGCCGCTTCCGCGAAGAGGTGTACCACCTGCTCGACCGGTTCGGCATGACCCGATACGCCCAATACCCCGCGGGCGCGCTGTCTTACGGCGACCAACGCCGCGTGGAAATGATGCGCGCGCTGGCGCTCAAGCCCGAGGTGCTGCTGCTCGATGAACCCGTGGCCGGCATCAACGAGGTGGAGGCCGCCAAGCTGGGTGAGATATTCCGCACGCTGGCGACCGACGGAAAAGGCATGGCCGTGCTGCTGATCGAGCACAACATGCGGTTTGTGACCAACCTTTGCGACTACGTGTACGTGCTCGATGGCGGCGTGTTGATTGCCCAGGGCAGCGCCGAACAGGTGGTCAGTGACCCGGTGGTGATCACTGCCTATCTGGGGGACGACGCAGATGCTTGAGATATCGGGTCTTCACGCGGGCTACAGCGGCAACGAAGTGCTGCACGGTGTGTCCGTCGAGGTCGCGGAGGGCGACATGGTGGCGATCATCGGCCCGAACGGCGCCGGCAAGTCTACCCTGCTCAATTGCATCAGCGGGCTTCTGAACGCCACCCGCGGCAAGATCACACTGGAAGGTCGCGACATCACGGGCGAGGCCGCGTTCCGCATTTCGCGTTCCGGATTGCTTCAGGTGCCCGAAGGGCGCCAGATCCTCGGCGAGCTCTCGGTGCTGGAGAACCTGCAGCTCGGCGTGACCGCGCTGCACGGACGCAAGCCGACGCACGACCTGCGTCGGGTCTATACGCTGTTCCCGATTCTGGAGGAACGCAGCCAGCAACGTGCCGGCTCGCTGTCGGGCGGCCAGCAACAGATGCTGGCGATCGGCCGCGCGCTGATGGGCGCGCCGCGCGTGTTGCTGCTGGACGAACCCAGTCTGGGCCTTTCACCGCTGCTGTCCAAACAAGTGCTGAACGCATTGCGTGAACTCAACAAGGAAGGCCTGACCATCCTGCTCGTGGAGCAAAACGCGCGCGCGGCATTGCGCGCGACCAAGCATGCCTTCGTACTCGAGCAGGGCAGGATCGTCCACCAGGGCCCCAGCGCCGAACTGGCCCGCGATCCCGACGTCATTGCCCATTACCTCGGCCAGGCCGGCAGCCGCAAGGCGGCTGCGGCCGCGGCAATAACGCATTGAATCAGAAAAGGCAGCCATGAGCGAAATGTCACTCCCCGCCCAAGTGCTGGAGACGGTCCACGGTCTGGCCGCCTACGGACTGGGCCCCAACATCGGTGGCCATGTATCGGTGCGCGTGCCGGGCAAGCGCCAGTTCCACATCAATGCCTTTGACCGCAGCTTCGAGGAGATGCGCCTGCAGGACATCGCCCTGCTGGACTTCGACGGCAGGGTGCTCGAATGCGACTCGATGGTGAGCCTGGGCCAGACCTTCCACCATGGCATCTACCAGCAGCGCGAGGACGTCAACGCCATCGTGCACACGCACGGATTCTGGCTCACGGCGCAGACGGCCTTCGGCCGCCCGGTGCGCAACCTGCACAACCTGTGCACTTATTTCGACGGCCGCACCTGCGTCAGCCCGGACGACGATTTCGCCTCCATCGGGCCGGCGCTGCGCTCCGATGACGTGGCGATCATCATCCCCTGGCATGGCGCCATCACGGTGGGCAAGGACCTGGCGAGGGCTGCCTCGCTGCATGTGACGCTGGACTACGCTGCGCGGCTCGACGTCACGCTGCCGGCCCACACGCCGGTGATGCCGCCGGAGATGTGCGCGCACGTGAAGTCCGTGCTGGCGCGTGCCAACTACCTCGATGTCACCTGGGACCTGATCCGGCGCAAGGGCCGCGACAATTTCGACGGCAAGCGCGTGCGCCCGGGCCTTGCGAACTAGCGAACCACTCAAGGAGAACCACCATGGAAGCAGTCAAGGAAGCCGGCACGCAGGCCGTGCACAGCGGCAAGCCCGCGTTCGAGTCCCGCCCGATCTCCTGGCGCCTGGGGTCGGAGGTGATGGGGCTGGACCTCAAGCGCAGCGAGGACATCTCCGACGACACCATCGCGTCGCTGTGGCGCCTGCTCGGCGAGCGCGGCATCCTGCTGTTCCGCTGTCAGGGACTCAACCACGACCAGCACCTGGCGTTCACGCGCCGCTTCGGCCCGCTGGCCGAAACCGGCATGACGAGCCGCTATGCGCCTCCCGGCTACCCGGATCTGTTCACCGTCACCAACATCAAGTCCAACGGCGCGCGCTCCGAGACCGAGAACGCCGCGCAGCAGTGGCACTCCGACCAGTCCTTCCTGCCGGTGCCGGCACGGGCCTCGATGCTGCGCTGCGAACTGGCGCCGCAGAACGGCGGCGACACCATGTTTTCCAGCACCTACGCGGTGTACGAGTCGCTGTCCGACGGCCTCAAGAAGACCCTCGCATCCCTGCAAGCCTTCCACACGCTGCTCAACACGCGCTGCCTGGTCATGACCAACCGCAAGACCATGGACGACAAGGAAGTGGCGAAGGTCGAGGGCGCGACGCATCCGGTGGTGCTGGTCCATCCCGACACCGGGCGTAAGTGCCTGTATGTCAGCGACCAGATGGTCGACCATTTCGAGGGCTGGACGGTGGCCGAAAGCAAGCCGCTGATCGACTACCTGTGCCGGCTGATCGAGCATCCTGCCAACACCTATCGGCACCGCTGGGAAGCGGGCGACGCGATCATGTGGGACAACCGCTGCACCCAGCACTATGCGCCGCTGGACTACGATTTCGCGGGCATGGACCGGCCCGAGAACCACCGTCTCATGTTCCGCTCCACGCTGGCCTGATCCGCGGGCCACACCATGGAAACCACCGCCACGCGCGCACCGGCACGCACCCCGTCCGCCGGCTACGAGGCCCGTCCGTTGTCCTGGCGCACCGGGTCCGAGATCCTGGGCCTGGACCTGCGCCGCAGCGCCGACATTCCCGAGTCGACCATCCGGGCCCTGTGGCAATTGCTGGGTGAACGCGGCATCCTGCTGTTCCGCAACCAGGGGCTGGACCACGACCAGCACCTGGACTTCACCCGGCGCTTCGGTCCGCTGGCCAAGACCGGCCTGCTCGGGCGCCATGCGCCCCCGGGCTACCCGGATATCTTCATGGTCACCAACATCAAGAAGGACGGCCAACGCTCCGAGACCGAGAACGCGGCGCAGCAATGGCATTCAGACCAGTCCTTCCTGCCGGTGCCAGCGCGTGCGTCGCTGCTGCGCTGCATACACGCACCGCAGTTCGGCGGCGACACCCTGTTCGCCAACATGTACCAGGCCTTCGATGCACTCTCCGAGGGGCTCACGGCGACGCTGGAGGGCCTGCGTGCCTTCCACGCGCTGTTCAGCTCGCGCACCCTGGCCACGGCAGGGCGCAAGCCCTTCAGCAGCGTGCAGGAGGAGGAGTTGCAGCGCCTCAGCGGCAGCTTTCACCCGGTCATCCGCGTGCACCAGGACACCGGGCGCAAGACCCTCTACGTGAGCGAGCAGATGGTCGACCACTTCGAGGGCTGGAGCGTAGCCGACAGCACACCGCTGCTGGACTACCTGTTCGCCCTCTCAGCGCGATCGGCGCATACCTACCGCCACCGCTGGCAGCCCGGCGACGTCATCATGTGGGACAACCGCTGCACCATGCACTTTGCGCCGCTGGACTATGACTTCGTGGCCCTGGACGCGCCGGAAAATCGCCGGCTGATGTTCCGCAGCACACTGGCCTGAACTGAATCCAACGGAGCGCGCACCGGCATGTTTGAAGGTTTTGAGAGACGCAAGATCGACGTCGGCGGCATCACGGTCAACTGCGTCTTCGCGGGGCAGGGCGAGCCCGTGCTGCTGCTGCACGGCTACCCGCAGAACCTGGCCGAATGGGCCCGGCTCGCGCCCCTGCTGGCGCAGCGGCGCACGGTGGTGTGCGCCGACCTGCGCGGGTATGGCGACTCGTCCAAGCCCGAGGGAGCGCCCGACCACGCCAACTATGCGTTCCGCGCGATGGCCGCCGACCAGGTGGCGGTGATGCAGTCCCTGGGGCACACGCGTTTCCATGTCGTGGGCCATGACCGCGGCGGCCGCGTGGCACACCGCATGGCGCTGGACTGGCCCGGCCAGATCCGTTCGCTGACGGTGCTCGACCTGGTGCCGACCCATGCGCTGTACCACCAGACCAACAAGCAGATCGCCTCGACCTACTGGCAGTGGTACTTCCTGCCGCGTCCGGCGCCGTTCCCCGAAAAGCTGATCGGTGCCGATCCGGACTACTACTTCGAGAACTGCCTGGTCAGCATGGGCGGCAAGGGCCTGGACCAGTTCGACCCGGACATGCTGGCCGAGTACCGGCGCTGCTGGCGCGACCCGGCCATGATCCATGCCTCGTGCTGCGACTACCGCGCGGGCGCGAGCATCGACCTCGAGCACGACGAGGCCGACTTGCATGTCAAGCTTGCCTGCCCGACGCTGGCCGTCTGGGGCGCCGATGGCCTGATGCGCACGCTGATGGACATCGAGGCGGCCTGGCGCGCCCGCTGCGCCAACCTGCGCGTGGCCACTGTGCCCGGCGGCCACTGGTTCCCCGAGCATGCTGCGCCCGAGACGGCGCGCGTCCTGCGGGAATTCTTCGACTCCCTGGGGGCCTGACGTGCCGATCCCAGGTGGTGGCCGTGGTGTGAGCCGCGGCGGGTCCGATTTCATTTCCAAGGAGCAGACATGACACAACGATTTGCG
>JANYAN010000360.1 GCA_025361305.1 Burkholderiales bacterium | reverse complement strand
CACGCGCTGCTGCGGCTGCACCAGGGCATCGAGCACGCTGAAATGATTCAACCCCGGAAGCGATTCGCACACGGGCACGCGCTCGGCCCCCCAGGCCTGCCGGATCAGCTGGTTCTGGCGCAGGAATTCGGCGCCCTCGGCGCTACCGTTCACCGTGTAAAGCACGCCTTGCCGGGGCGCGGGAAGGCGTGCGGGGCTGGCCTGGCTGACCTGCTCGGACGTGAGCTTGAGCGAGGGCTGCAGGAAAGGCGTATGCATGATGGGGTCGAGATCGAGCAGGCCGGAGATCGACAGTGCGCCCTTGACCAAGTCGGCAGGCAGCCGTGCGTCGAACGCCGGCCAGACGCACGACAGCATCATCGCGGCCAAGTGCCCGCCGGCTGAATGGCCGATCACCGTGATGCGGTTGGGGTCACCGCCATGGCGGGCGACGTGGCGCCAGGTCCAGGCCAGGGCCTGCACCATCTGCATCGTGATCTGCGGAACTGTCACAGCCGGGCACAGCGCGTAATTGGGAATCACCACGCAGACGCCCTGCTTGGTAAATGGCGGCGCAACGAACGAATGGTCTCGCTTGTCGAGTGCACGCCAATAGCCGCCGTGGATGAACACCATCACAGGAGCCCCGGAGGGCTGGGCCGCTGGGAAGATATCCAGATGTTCATTGGGGCCGCCGCCATAGCGCACGTCGAGCTCACGTGGCTGGCCGCGCACCGCATCCTGCGATGCACCGGCCCAGCGCCTGAAATAGTCCGGGTGCTCGGGCACCATCGCACGGGCGTTGTACATGCTGTCCAGCCAGCCGCCGTCGTAATCCTTGCTCATTCATTGCCTTTTTGCATATCCTGCCTATCTTGGCACGGGCCGGCAGCGTTGTGGACGCTGCGGCAAAATCGTTACAGGCAATACTCGCCCAGGAGACAAGAATGAAGCTGACCCAGCAGCAAAAAGACCAGTTCGACCGCGAGGGTTATTTGTTCTTTCCCGGTCTTTTCAGTGCCGAAGAGGCCACGGCCCTGAATGAAGCGGTGCCCGAACTTTACAGTCGGCGCGAAGCCTATAACGTGCGCGAAAAAGGCAAGGAGGCCGTGCGGACAAACTTCGCGGCCCATCTTTACAGCAGGCCCTTCGCCAGGCTGGCGCGCCACCCGCGTATGGTCGAGCCCGTGCAGGACCTGCTGGGCGAGCAGCTCTACATGCACCAGTTCAAGATCAACGGCAAGATGGCCTTCGAGGGCGACGTCTGGCAGTGGCACCAGGATTACGGCACCTGGCTCAACGACGACCTGATGCCCACCGAGCGGGCAATGAACGTGGCCATCTTTCTGGACGACGTGAACGAATTCAACGGCCCGCTGATGTTCATACCCGGCAGCCACAAGAAGGGCGTGGTGGAGGCCAGCCACGACCTGACCACTACCAGCTACCCGCTGTGGACCGTGGACAACGAGCTGATCGGCAAACTGGTGGAGCGCGCCGGCGGAAAGCACGGCGGTATCGTCTCGCCGCATGGCCCGGCCGGCTCGATGATCCTTTTCCACAGCTGCCTGGTGCATGCGTCCAGCGCCAACCTGACACCGTGGAACCGCGTGAGCGTGTACCTCAGCCTGTGCGCCGTCTCCAATCACATCCGGCGCTTCAAACGGCCCGAATACATCGCCCATCGCGACTTCGCGCCTATCGACTGCCTGCCGGACGATTGCCTGTTGAAAGACTACGCCGTCGAGCTGCCCTGGCAAGATGGTATGCCCGCCAGCGCGCTGCAAACATCTCTGGAGAGCATTGAAGAATTGACGAAGACTCATGGATTGCGGGTCAAGCCCGCAATGACCGCCCTGTGAGCCTTTATTCAAAACTGCAGCAGCGCGCCGCCGAAGGCAGGCCGGTGCGCATCGGGCTGATCGGCGCTGGCAAGTTCGGCTCGATGTACCTGGCCCAGATTCCGCGCACGCCCGGCGTGCACCTGGTGGGCATTGCCGACCTGTCGCCTGACGGCGCGCGGGCCAACCTGGCCCGCGTCGGCTGGCAACCCGCGCAATCGCGAGCGCCGACTCTCGATGCCGCGCTGAAGGATGGCAGCACCCACATCGGCGAAGACTGGCAGGCCCTGGTGCGCCACCCGGCGATCGACGTGATCGTGGAGTGCACCGGCTCGCCCGTCGCCGCCGTTGACCATTGCCTGGAGGCCTTCGCGAACGGCAAGCACGTGGTCAACGTGACGGTGGAGGCCGACGCATTCTGTGGCCCGCTGCTGGCCCGCAAGGCCGCGCAGGCCGGAGTCATATATTCGCTGGCCTTCGGCGACCAGCCGGCGCTGATCTGCGATCTGGTGGACTGGGCCCGCACCTGCGGCTTTCCCGTGATGGCGGCCGGGCGCGGCCACAAGTGGTTGCCGCATTTCTGCGAATCGACACCCGAGACGGTCTGGGGCTACTACGGGCTAACGCCAGAACAAGCCGAACGCGGTGGCTTGAACCCCAAGATGTTCAACAGCTTTCTCGACGGCTCCAAACCCTCGATTGAGAGCACCGCCGTGTCGAACGCAACAGGGCTGGGCGTGCCCAGCAACGGCCTCGCTTATCCACCGGCCAGCGTCGAGGACATCCCCTTCGTCACGCGCCCCATCAGCGAAGGCGGCGTGCTCGAACGCAAGGGGATGGTCGAAGTGATCTCTTCGCTAGAAGCCAACGGCCGCAAGATCCCCTACGACATCCGCATGGGCGTGTGGGTGACGGTAGAGGGCGAGACTGAATACATCCGCAATTGCTTCGAGGAATACAACGCGCACACCGATCCCAGCGGGCGCTACTTCACGCTGTACAAGCGCTGGCACCTGATCGGGCTGGAGGTGGGCGTGTCGGTGGCGTCCGTGGCCTTGCGCGGCGAGCCCACCGGCGTGGCCACTGGCTGGAACGCTGACGTGGTCGCCACTGCCAAGCGAGATCTCGCGCCCGGCGAATTGCTGGATGGCGAAGGCGGCTACACCGTGTGGGGCAAGCTGCTGCCCGCGTACAAATCGGCCCACATGGGCGGACTGCCACTGGGCCTGGCGCACAACGTCAAGCTGGTGCGGCCGGTGAAGAAAGGCCAGAGCCTGTGCTGGTCCGATGTGGCGATGGACACGAGCACGCACGCCTATCGGGTGCGCAAGGAGATGGAAGCGATGTTCACGCAAAAAGCAATGGCATAATTGCGCCTTCGCCGGGCAGCCGCCGCAGTTTGCTAAAATACGCAGCGTTGTGGGGGGGTAGCTCAGCTGGGAGAGCGTCGCGTTCGCAATGCGAAGGTCGGGAGTTCGATCCTCCTCCTCTCCACCACAACAGTTTTCTCAAGTGGGTTCTTAGCTCAGTTGGTAGAGCAGCGGACTCTTAATCCGTAGGTCGACAGTTCGAATCTGTCAGGACCCACCACTATCTAAGCGGCTTGCAGCGATGCAGGCCGCTTTTCATTTTCGGACTCCGTAGCCATATCGTAGCTAGGAAGGACCGCATCACAATCGCGAAGCCGCTGCAGCCCAGGATGTTCAAGCGTGACCCGAAGGATCGCTGCCGGCAGTCATGTTCGAGGCGGCTTCGGTTCCTTTCGACCCACCTGCGACATCCACAGCGTCGACTTCATCGGCAAAAAGCCGTCATTGGAATTCCATGCAGCCGGCCCATTGTCGCGTGGCCGGCCCTGCGGCCCTACACCATCGAGAACCCGTCATGCACGCCGATCAGGGCGATAGCGGCCGAGGTGTCGGTGGGCGTGATCGCCGCGGCGATGGCGATACCGTGGGCGATGCTGTCAGCCGGCGTGTTGTAGCCCAG
>JANYAN010000191.1 GCA_025361305.1 Burkholderiales bacterium | reverse complement strand
GGCGCCCGGCGGCAAGCTGTTCCTGGCCGAATTTCACCGGCCGAACCTGTGGGTCCTGCGCGCGCTGAGCTGGACCTACTTCAAGGTGTTCGAGCCGCTGAGCCTGGCGCTTTGGACAACGCACGACCCGCTGAAACTGCTGCAGGACATCGGCGGCGTCACGTGTGCGCACCGCACTGTGTTCTTCGACAATTTCCAGATCATCGTTGCCACGAAGAACGGCGGGCAATCGGCGGCACGCCCAGCCCCGGTCAGCCGGCACGCTGGCTGAACCCGTCCAGCACGTTGACCGCGTTGACGCCCACTTCCGCCACCGCATAACCCCCTTCGAAGACGAACAGCGTGGGCAGGCCCGCCCGCGCCAGGTCTTCCCCGACGAACAGGTAGTCCACGCTCTGCAGGCCAAAGCCCGAGATCGGATCGCCTTCGAACGTGTCCAGGCCCAGCGACACCACAAGGGCCTGCGCGCCAAAGGCCGAGATGCCCTGCAAGGCCTGGCCCAGGGCTTGCCGCCAGGGCCCAAAGCCCGTGCCGCGCGGCAGCGGCAGGTTGAGGTTGGCACCCTGGCCCGGGCCGGCACCGGTCTCGTCGGCATAGCCCAGAAAGTAGGGGTACTCGGTGTGCGGGTCGCCATGAAGACTTGCGAAATACACGTCGCCTCGCTCGTAGAAGATGGCCTGGGTCCCGTTGCCATGGTGGTAGTCTATATCGAGCACCGCCACACGCTCCAGCCCCGCGTCGCGCAAGGCCTGCGCTGCGATCGCGGCGTTGTTCAGAAAACAGTAGCCACCAAAGAAATCCCGGCCGGCATGGTGGCCAGGTGGACGGGTCAGTACGAAAGCGGCGCGGTCTCCACGCGCCAGAAGCTGCGCGCCGGTCAGCGCGCAGCAGGCCCCCGCGCGCGCTGCGGTCCAGGTGCCCGAAGTCAGCGGGCTGCCCGCGTCGAACGAGAACAGGCCCATGCGGGCCGGAAAGCTTGCGGGCAACACATCGCTGCGAAACGTTCGGATTGGCCAATAGGACGGAATGGCGTCACGCTGCGCATTGGCCGGATCCAGCGCTACCCATTCGTCCCAGGCCGTCGAGAGAAAATTGAGGTAGCGTTGCGAGTGAACACGGACCAGGCCATCGTTGTCGAATGACGCAGGCCCGATGATCTCGCCTAGCCCGCGCAGACGCAATTCCTGAAGCACGTAGTCTGCCCGCGCCGGCACCTCGAAGCATGGCACCAATTGACCGCGGAACATCTCGACCTTGCCGTGGTGTAGGGCATGCCGGTCGTTAAAGATGGTTTTCATCCCGCCCTCGGTCAGACCCGCGCCAGCACATGCGCCAACGCCACGCCGGTGTGCGTGCCCAGCTTGACAACCTGCTCCGGCGGGGCCGCCGCAACCACCTTGCCGCCGGCGTTGCCGCCCTCGGGACCCAGGTCGATGATCCAGTCGGCCTCGGCGATCACGTCCAGGTCGTGCTCGATCACCACCACGCTGTGGCCGCCGTCCACCAGCCGGTGCAGCACACGGATCAGTTTTTCCACATCGGCCATGTGAAGGCCCACGGTCGGCTCGTCGAGCACGTAGAGCGTGTGTGGTGCCTTCTGGCCACGCCGGGTGATATCGTCGCGCACCTTGCTCAGTTCGGTGACCAGCTTGATACGCTGCGCTTCGCCACCGGAAAGTGTCGGGGACGGCTGGCCCAGCGTGAGGTAACCCAGGCCAACGTCCTTGAGCAACTGCAGCGGATGGCTGATGTTGGGCATCGCGGCAAAGAAATCCAGAGCCTCATCCACCTCCATCTGCAGCACATCACCGATGCTCTTGCCGCGCCAGGTGACGGCCAGCGTCTCGGGGTTGAACCGCGCGCCGTGGCAGGATTCGCAGCGGATCTTCACGTCGGGCAGGAAGCTCATGCCGATGGTGCGCAGGCCCTGGCCTTCGCAGGTGGGGCAGCGCCCCTCGCCGGTGTTGAATGAAAAGCGGCCCGGCCCGTAGCCGCGTGCCCTTGCCTCCAGCGTGTCGGCGAACAACTTGCGGATCGTGTCCCAGAAACCGATGTAGGTGGCGGGGCAGGAGCGCGGTGTCTTGCCGATTGGCGTCTGATCCACCTCGAGCACACGGTCGATCGCCTGATAGCCCTCCAACCCCTTGCAACCTACCCAGGCCGCGTGCTTGCCCACTGCATCGGCATCGCGCCCGGCCTTGGTGTAACGCTGCTGAACCACCGCCTGTACGTTGTGCAGGAGCACGTCGCGTGCCAACGTGGACTTGCCGGAGCCTGAGACGCCGGCGACGGCCACCAGGCGCGCCAGCGGCACCTCGACGTCGATGTGGTCGAGGTTGTGCAGGTCCGCGCCGCGCAAAGTGAGTCGCGGTGTGTCCCGGGCGACCTTGCGCCTCGGCTTGACCGGGTGCTTCATCGCATGCAGCAGGTAGCGCCCGGTGACTGATTCAGACACGGCGCTGATGTCACTCGCCGATCCCTGCGCAACCAGCTGGCCGCCCCGCTTGCCCGCACTGGGGCCAATGTCGATGATGTGGTCGGCCCGGCGGATCGTGTCTTCGTCGTGTTCCACCACCACCAGCGTGTTGCCCTTGTCGCCCAGCTTGTGCAGGGCATTGAGCAGGACCTGATTGTCGCGCGCATGCAGGCCGATGGTGGGTTCGTCCAGCACGTAGCACACGCCCTGCAGGTTGGAGCCCAGCTGTGCCGCAAGGCGGATGCGCTGGGCCTCGCCGCCAGACAGCGTGGGCGCTCCCCGATCCAGCGTCAGGTAGCCCAGGCCGACTTCTTCGAGGAATTCCAGCCGGCTGCGGATCTCCGGAATGAGGTCGCGCGAGATGCCTTCTTCGCGCAGGCTGAGCATTCCCTTAACCTGCAGGGTCTCGATCCAGCGCCGCACATCCAGCACCGACAGCGCAGCGATGTCGGCAATGCCGGTCCTGTCGAACTGCACATTGCGCGCCTGAAGGTTCAGCCGACTGCCGTGGCAGGTTGGACAGGCTTCATCTGTCACATTCTCGACTTCAGGTTCGGCAAAGGTCTGCTCACGGCCCTTGGTGTCGTCGTCGCGCAGCGTGTCGTCATAGGCCTTGCGCTGCTCGCGTGTCAGGCGCACACCGGTGCCAACACAATCGGGGCACCAGCCATGCTTGCTGTTGTACGAGAACAGGCGTGGATCGAGTTCGGCGTAGCTGGTGCTGCACACGGGACAGGCACGCCGGGTGGAGAACACCTCCACATTGCCGATGCCGGCCGCGCCGGTGCCGGCGATCATCGCCGCCTTCAAGCCGTTCAGCGGCGCCAGTACATGAACCACGCCCTTGCCATGTTCCAGCGCGGTGGCGAGATGTTCGCGCAGCCGCGCTTCGTTTTCCGGGCTGACATGGATGTCGGCCACAGGCAACTCGATCGTGTGCTCCTTGAACCGGTCGATGCGCGGGAATCCGGTGGTCGGCAGGAAGTTGCCATCCACCCGCAGGTGGGTGTAGCCGCGCGGCCTGGCCCAGTCGGCCAGCTCGGTGTAGACGCCCTTGCGGTTGATCACCAGCGGCGCCAGCAGCCCGATGTGCTGCCCGCGATGGCGCTTCAGGATCTGGGCGGCGATGCTATCGGGCGTCTGGGGCCGGACCTCGGCGCCGTCCTTGGTGCAATGCTGCACGCCCAGCTTGACGTAAAGCAGGCGCAGAAAGTGCCAGACCTCGGTGGTCGTGCCCACGGTGGACTTGCGCCCGCCACGCGACAGGCGCTGCTCGATCGCGACCGTCGGCGGAATGCCATACACCGCATCGACCTCGGGCCGGCCCGCCGGTTGCACGATGCTGCGGGCATAGGCGTTGAGAGATTCCAGATAGCGGCGCTGGCCTTCATTGAAAAGGATATCGAAGGCCAGGGTGGATTTGCCCGAGCCGGAGACGCCGGTGATGACGCTGAAGCGGCCGTGCGGAATATCGACCGACAGGCTCTTGAGGTTGTGCTCCTTGGCGTTGACGATCTGGATCGCCGTGGGCCCGGCTCGGCGCGCCCGCACCAGCGCCTGCAGCGGCACGCCCTCCTCGACGCGATGCGCACCCAGCCCGAGTGTCTGGTCGTATTCGCGCAACGCCTTGGCGGTGTGTGAGCCGTGGTGCAGCTTGACTTCCTCAGGTGGCCCTTCGGCCACCAGCACGCCGCCGGCGTCGCCGCCTTCAGGCCCCAGGTCAATCAGCCAGTCTGCGGCGCGGATCACGTCCAGGTTGTGCTCGATCACAATGATCGAGTTGCCGCCTTCCAGAAGTTTGCGCAGCGCGCGCATCAGCTTGGCGATGTCGTCGAAATGCAGGCCGGTGGTGGGCTCGTCGAACATGAACAGCGTACCGCGGCGCGCGGTGGCCTGACGGCTGCTACTGGCCGTCCTGGCGGCGCCCGCCAGAAACCCCGCCAGCTTCAGCCGTTGCGACTCGCCGCCCGATAGTGTGGGCACCGGCTGCCCAAGCTTCACGTATTCCAGGCCGACGTCGATGATTGGCTGCAGGGCCCGGATCACATCGCGATCGTTGGCAAACAGCGCGGCCGCCTCGCTCACTGTCAAGTCCAGCACATCGGCCACATTCATGGATCGGAAAATGGGGTCAGAACCCAATTTCCGTTCTATCCTCACCTCCAGGATTTCCGGCCGGTACCGCTTGCCGTCGCAATCCGGGCATCGCAGGTACACATCGGAGAGAAACTGCATTTCCACGTGCTCGAAGCCCGAGCCGCCGCAGGTGGCGCAGCGCCCGTCGCCCGAGTTGAAGCTGAACTTTGAAGCGGTGTAGCTGCGCTGGCGCGCCAGCGGTGAGTTGGCGAAGATTTCGCGCACTGCATCCCAGGCGCCGACGTAGCTCACGGGGTTGGATCGGGCCGTCTTCCCGATCGGCGACTGGTCGACGAACACCACGTCGCTCAGGTGATCCGCCCCCAGCAGCCGGTCGTGCAACCCGGGCGTTTCGGTCGCCTTGCCGAAGTGCCGCGTGAGCGCCGGCGCGAGCACGTCCTGGATCAGGCTTGACTTGCCCGAGCCCGAGACGCCGGTGACGCACACCAGTCGCTGCAGCGGAAATTCGACCGTCAGGTTCTTCAGGTTGTGCTCGCGCGCGCCTTCCAGGATCAGGCGCGGCGTGGCCTCAGTGACGGCGCGCTTGAAGCCCATGCCCACGTGCTTGCGCGCGCCGAGGTAAGCGCCGGTGAGCGTGTCGGCACTGCGCAGGTCTTGCGTGCTGCCGTCGAACACGATCTGGCCGCCCCGCTCGCCCGGCCCTGGCCCCATGTCGATGATGCGATCGGCCGCCAGCATCACGGCCGGATCGTGTTCCACCACCACCAGCGTATTGCCGGCATCGCGCAGCCGGTGCATGGCCTCGGTGATCCGGTTCATGTCGCGCGGATGCAGGCCGATGCTGGGCTCATCCAGCACGAACAGCGTGTTGACCAGCGAGGTGCCCAGCGCCGTTGTCAGGTTGATGCGCTGGACCTCGCCACCCGACAAGGTGCGGCTTTGCCGGTCCAGCGTGAGATAGCCGATACCCACATCGACCAGGTACTTAAGCCGGGTATTGATCTCCTCGAACAGGAGTTTGAGGGCCTGCAGGTCACGCTGGCCGGCATGGGCTTCCGAATCGGGCTCGACCCGGTCGAAGAAGCGCCGCAGCCGGTCAATCGGCATCAGCATCAAATCGTGTAGGCACAGGCCCGGCAGCGCTTCGAGTTGCACTCGTGTCCACTGCACGCCGGCCGGCAGGAAGCGCCTTGCGGGTTCGAGCACGGCGTCGGCGTCTTGCTTGCTGCCGATGCGCCAGAGCAGACTTTCGGTCTTTAGCCGGGCGCCACGGCATGTGTCGCACGGCGTGTAGCTGCGGTATTTGGACAGCAGCACACGGATGTGCATCTTGTACGCCTTGCTCTCCAGGTACACGAAGAAGCGCCTCACGCCGTACCACTGCTTGCCCCACTGGCCCTCCTTGTAGCTGGGTGTGCCGTTGATCACCCAGTGCTGCTGCTCGGGCGTGAGCTTGTACCAGGGCGTGTCGCGCGGAATGCCGGCTAGCTCGGCATGGCGCATCAGATCGTCCTGGCATTCCGACCAGGCTGGCGTCTGCATCGGCTTGATTGCGCCGGCACGCAGGGTGAGCTTGTCGTTCGGGATCACCAGGCCGTAGTCAACGCCGATGACACGGCCAAAGCCGCGGCAGGTGTCGCAGGCACCCACGGCTGAGTTGAACGAGAAGGCCGAGGGAATCGGATCGGCGTACCGCTGGTCACTCTCGGGGCAGTGCAGCCCGGTGGAGAATTTCCAGACCGCCTTCACCGAATTGGGGTCAGACCCCATTTCATAGACTGTCATTCGCCCGGCGCCGCGCTTGAGCGCAACTTCGATGGCCTCAACCGCGCGGGCCTTCTCGGTGGCGTGGAGGCGGAACCGGTCTGCCACCACGTCGAGCACCTTGCGCGGACCGGTGGGCGTAGCCACTTCACGTTCAGCCTGGACCCGGCTGAAGCCGCTGGCCGCGAGCCATTGCTCCAGTTCTTCCGCCGTTGTGCCCGCCGGCAGTTCCACCGGAAAGGTGACCACCAGACGCGGGTCGCCACTGGCCGTCCTGAGCATCAACTCTTGGTAGATGGTTTCAGGCGTGTCGTGCCTCACCGGCAGTGCGGTGTTCCGGTCGAATAGCTGCGCCGCACGGGCAAACAGCAGTTTGAGGTGATCGTTCAGTTCGGTCATCGTGCCCACGGTGGACCGGGAGGATCGGACCGGATTGGTCTGGTCAATCGCGATGGCCGGTGGCACACCGTCGACCCGGTCCACCGCTGGCTTGTCCATGCGGTCGAGAAACTGTCGCGCATAGGCGGAGAACGTCTCGACATAGCGCCGCTGCCCTTCGGCATACAGGGTGTCGAACACCAGGCTGGACTTGCCCGAGCCACTGGGGCCGGTGACCACCGTCAATTCGCCGGTGCGCAGGTCGAGATCGAGGTTCTTGAGGTTGTGTTGTCTGGCACCGCGGATGCGGATCAGTCCCTGGGTCATACGGACAGTCATTTAGGGGTTGGGCCGAACATTCTATGGATGTTCGGCTGCCAGGACCTGTCATGTGGCTATCACCAACGCCGCTCCACCATCAATGCTTCGGCTGGGCAGCCTACACTTGCTCCAGGCAGCATCCAGGAGACAAGCATGAGAAAGTTCGTGTTACAGGGGGCTACCGCCCTCTTCATTGCCGCGTTGTTCACCAGTGCCAGCGCACAGATCTTGATCGGACAGACGGCCGGGTTCACCGGCGCGGTCGCAGCCGGGGTCAAGGAGACCACCGATGGGGCCAAGCTGTATCTCGATACCGTCAATGCCCGCGGCGGGGTCAACGGCCAGAAGCTCGAACTGATTTCGCTCGACGATAAGTTTGACCCCAAGCTTGCGGCCGAGAACGCACGCAAGCTGATCGAGGACCAGAAGGTCTCTGTGATGTTTCTCACGCGCGGAACGCCACACACGGAAGCCGTCATTCCCGTGCTCGACAAGTATGGGGTGGCGCTGGTCGGGCCCTCTACCGGCGCCATGGTGCTGCACCAACCGGTGCGCAAGCACGTCTTCAATGTGCGGGCCACCTACCAGCGCGAGGCCGAAAAGGCAATCACGCACCTGACGTCGATGGGCATCCTGCGCATCGCCATCGTGCGGGCCGACGACAGCTTTGGCGCAGATGGCCTGGCCGGCGCCCAGAAAGGGCTGGCGACCGCCAAGATCCAGCCGGTCGTCTCGGAGAAGTTCGACCGGGCCAAACCTGATTTCGCGCCGATCGCTCCGATGATCGCGAAATCCAACGCCCAGGCAGTCATGATGATTGCCTCTGGCCAGGCCGTGGTAGACGGACTCAAGGCCATCCGTGCCGCGGGTTCGAACGCGCAGATTGTGACCCTGTCCAATAACGCCTCCGCTGGCTTCGTCAAGAGCCTGGGCGAAAACGCCCGGGGTGTGATCGTCACCCAGGTATTCCCCTACGAGCGCTCGATCACCTACCCGATGGTCAAGGAGGCGCAGGAACTTGCCCGGGCCAGGAGCCTCAGCGAGATCAGCCCGGCGATGCTGGAAGGCTTCGCCTCGGCCAAAGTCCTGGTCGAGGCGCTGCGCCGGGCGGGCCCCAAGCCCTCTCGCGAGAAGATCCAGGCGGCGCTGGAGGGAATGCACAAGTTTGACCTTGGCGGGCTCGAAGTGAGCTTCGACGCTGAGCATCACACGGGTCTGGATTTCGCCGACCTGTCGATCATCGGAACCGACGGAAAGTTCAAGCGCTGAGCATAAGCGGCTTACTCTACAAAGGGCCCTCGGCATGCCGAGGGCCCTTCATGGAATGCCAGGGCAGGCCCTGGCGCTGGCCGATCAGTCGCGGGCGTAGATGTCAACGTCCTTGGTTTCCTTGATGAACAGTGTGCCGATGACGAAGGTCACGGCGGCAATGATGATCGGATACCACAGGCCGTTGTACATGTTGCCCGTCTGCGCCACGATGGCAAAGGCGGTGGTGGGCAGCAGACCACCAAACCAGCCATTGCCGATGTGATAGGGCAGGCTCATCGATGTGTAGCGGATCCGGGTCGGGAACATTTCCACCAGCATGGCTGCGACCGGACCGTAGACCATGGTGACCAGGATCACCAGGTAGGTCAGGATCGCGATCACCATGACCGTGTCCATCTTGGCCGGGTCAGCCTTGGTCGGGTAACCGGCCGCCTTCAGGGTGTCGGCCACGGCCTTCTTGAACTCGCCGTCCTTCTTCTTCGCGTCGGCGGCGGACAGGCCCTTGCTCGAATAGCCCGGGATCACGGTCTCGCCGATCTTGATCGAGGCGGGCGTGCCAGCAGCGGCGGTAGCGTTTTCATAGCTCACCGAAGCGCCGGCCAGCACCTGCTTGGCGATGTCGCACGAACTGGTGAACTTGACGGTGCCGGTCGGGTTGAACTGGAACGAGCATTCGTTTTCATCAGCCGTCACGATGACCTGGTTCTTGGCTTGCGCCGCGGCCAGGTCAGGATTGGCGGCCTTGGTCAGCGCGCTGAACACAGGGAAGTAGGTCAGCGCAGCCAGCAGGCAGCCGGCCATGATGATGGGCTTGCGGCCGATCTTGTCCGACAGCGTGCCGAATACGATGAAGAACGGCGTGCCGATCAAAAGCGAGGCGGCGATCATCAGGTTGGCCGTGGTGGCGTCCACCTTGAGTGCCTGCGTCATGAAGAACAGGGCGTAGAACTGGCCCGAGTACCAGACCACGGCCTGGCCGGCGGTCAGGCCGATCAGCGCCAGGATCACGATCTTCAGGTTCTTCCATTCACCGAAGGATTCGGTCAGCGGCGCCTTGGAGGTCTTGCCCTCTTCCTTCATCTTCTTGAAGGCGGGCGATTCGTTCATGCTCAGGCGAATCCAGACGCTGACCGCCAGCAGCAGGATCGACACCAGGAACGGCACGCGCCAGCCCCATTCTGCGAACGCCTCTTCACCGATCAGGGTTCGGGTGCCGAGAATCACCAGCAACGACAGGAACAAGCCCAGCGTGGCCGTGGTCTGGA
>JANYAN010000179.1 GCA_025361305.1 Burkholderiales bacterium | reverse complement strand
CTTCGAGCGTGAAGCCTTCACTGTCGTAAAGGGCCTTTGCACGGGTATTGCGCGTCTTGACGTCGAGCCAGAGCCGGTGCGCGCCCAGATCGTCGAAGGCGATTTTCTTGATCACCCGCAGCGCGCCGCGGCCATGTCCCTGGCCCTTGCGCTGGACCACCATGCGCTTGAGCTCGAGCGACTGATGCTGGCTGCGGCAGCCGATCAGGATGACGAAACCCGCCGCATCCAGGCCCTCGCCAGCCTCGATGATGAAGTGGCGGAAATCCGGGAACCGGATCGCCGCCTCGTGCTGAGTGCGCTCCCAGGGTGTGATGAACGGCAGGTTTTCCGGATCGCTTTCGAGCGACACCACGAACTCCAGGTCGCTCTGCATGGTGGGACGCAGGCGCACCCGGGCCGGCAGGCGCTGCGGCAGCTTGGCGGGCAGGGATGCACTCATCGTGAAGGCTTCAGATATCGATTTCCACGGCATCGCCGTGCAGTTCCATCAGTTCGCGGCGGGCGGCGGCTTCGCCCTTGCCCATCAACTTGGTGATGAGGTTTTCGGTCTCGAGGAAGCTCTGGGTGCCCAGGCGCACCGGCAACAGCCGGCGGGTGTCTGGATTGAGTGTGGTTTCCCACAATTGTTCCGCACTCATTTCGCCCAGCCCCTTGAACCGGCTGATGTTCCAGGCGCTTTCGCGCACGCCTTCCTTGCGCAGCTTGTCCAGAATGGCCGTCAGTTCGCCTTCATCGAGGGCATAGGTCTTGGATGCGGGTTTCTTACCGCGCGCCGGTGCGTCGACGCGAAACAGCGGCGGGCGGGCAACGAAAACATGGCCGGCTTCGATCAGTTTGGGGAAATGCCGGAAAAACAGTGTCAGCAGCAGCACCTGGATGTGCGAGCCATCGACATCGGCATCGGAAAGGATGCAGACCTTGCCATACCTCAGGCCGGACAGGTCAGCCGCATCCTGCGGGCCGTGCGGATCGACGCCGATGGCCACGGCGATGTCGTGGATCTCGGTGTTGGCAAACAGGCGGTCGCGGTCGACTTCCCAGGTGTTGAGCACCTTGCCGCGCAAGGGCAGCACCGCCTGGCACTCCTTGTCGCGGCCCATCTTGGCGCTGCCTCCGGCCGAGTCGCCCTCGACCAGGAACACCTCGTTGTGACCGGTGTCCTTGCTCTCACAATCGGTGAGCTTGCCCGGCAGCACAGCCACACCTGAACCCTTGCGCTTCTCGACCTTCTGGCCGGCCTTCTGGCGGCTTTGCGCAGCGCGAATGGTCAGTTCTGCGAGCTTGCGCCCGTATTCCACATGGTGGTTCAACCAGAGCTCAAGCGCCGGTCGCACGAAGCTGGAAACCAGCCGCACGGCGTCGCGCGAATTGAGCCGCTCCTTGATCTGGCCCTGGAACTGCGGATCGAGCACCTTGGCAGAGAGCACGTAGGAGGCGCGGGCGAAGACGTCTTCAGGCAACAGCTTGACACCCTTGGGCAGCAGCGAATGCAGGTCGACGAAGCCCTTGACGGCGTTGAACAGGCCGTCTCGCAGGCCCGACTCGTGCGTGCCGCCGGCCGTGGTTGGAATCAGGTTGACGTAGCTCTCGCGCACCGGCTGGCCGTCTTCAGTAAACGCCACGCACCACTGCGCGCCCTCGCCTTCGGCGAAGTTGTCATTGTTCTGGGCAAAGCCTTCGCCTTCGAACAGCGGGATCACCGGGTCGGCGCTCAGGGTCTGCATCAGGTAGTCGCGCAGGCCCCCCTTGTACTGCCAGGATTGCGTTTCCTTCGTCTTCTCGTTGATCAGCGACACCGTGACGCCAGGCATCAGCACGGCCTTGCTGCGCAGCAGGTGGGCCAGTTCGGCCATCGGCAGCTGGGTGGACTCGAAATATTTCGGGTCCGGCCAGACCCGCACGGTCGTGCCCTGGCGGCGATCGCCTTCGACAGCCTTGCGCAGGTGCAGCTTCTCGGTGACGTCGCCGCCCTCGAACGCCATCCTGGCCACCATGCCCTCGCGATGCGTTGTCACTTCCATGCGCTTGGCCAGCGCGTTGGTGACCGACACGCCGACCCCATGCAGGCCGCCAGAAAAGCTGTAGGCGCCGCCGCTGGCCTTGTCGAACTTGCCGCCGGCATGAAGGCGGGTGAAGACCAGTTCAAGAACAGGCGCCTGTTCTTCGGGATGCATGCCGAACGGAATGCCGCGCCCATCGTCCTCAACCGTGACGGATCCATCGCCGTGCAGCACCACCTTGATCCGCTTGCCGTAACCGGCCAGCGCTTCATCGGCGCCGTTGTCCACCACCTCCTGGATCGAGTGCAGCGGGTTGTCGGTACGCGTGTACATGCCCGGCCGCTGCTTGACGGGCTCCAGGCCCTTGAGCACGCGGATCGAGCCTTCGGAATATTCAGCTGACGGTTTGACTGCCATGGGAGGGTGGATTGTAGACCTACTGCGGCAGAATGCTGTATGTATTTACAGTTCAAGTGGCCCCGCGCCGCACGGGGACAGCTGGCATTGGCTAAAGTCGGTGGATGCAATCGAACGCCCGCCCTCTCTCCATGGCCCAGGTTCTGACCTGTGGCGCAGCCATCGTCACGTTGTCGATGGGCATCCGGCATGGCTTCGGGCTGTGGCTGCAGCCCATTACCCAGGCGCAAGGCTGGACCCGCGAGACTTTCGCCTTTGCGATCGCCATCCAGAACCTCGCCTGGGGGTGTTTCGGGATCTTCGCCGGCATGGTCGCCGATCGCTTCGGCGCGTTCCGCGTGCTGATCGTCGGCTGCATTCTCTATGCGGCTGGCCTGGCCGGCATGGCGCTGTCGACCAGTTCCCTTGCGTTCACGCTCACGGCCGGCGTGCTGATCGGCGCGGCCCAGGCCGGCACCACCTATGCCGTGATCTATGGCGTGGTCGGCCGCCAGATCCCGGCAGACAAGCGCTCGTGGGCCATGGGCGTGGCGGCCGCGGCGGGCTCATTCGGGCAGTTCCTGATGGTGCCGGTCGAGGGTTTCCTGATCAGCGGACTGGGCTGGCAACAGGCCCTGCTGACGCTGGGCGCAGCCGTGCTGCTGATTGCTCCACTTGCGTTCGGCTTGCGCGAGCCCGGGTTTGCCGGTGGCGCGACGCCCGCGCGAGACCAGTCGATCATCCAGGCCCTGAGCGAGGCGTTCAAGTACCCCAGCTTCCAGCTGCTGATGGCGGGGTACTTCGTGTGCGGCTTCCAGGTGGTGTTCATCGGGGTGCACATGCCCAGCTACCTGCGGGACAAGGGGCTGTCGCCCCAGGTGGCCAGCTACGCTCTGGCCCTGATCGGCCTGTTCAACGTGTTCGGGACGTACATCGCCGGCACACTGGGCCAGCGCCTGGCCAGACGGAAGATCCTTGCGTTCATCTACTTTGCCCGCTCGGTCGCCATCGCCGTGTTTCTGGTCGTTCCACTGTCGCCGCTGTCGGTCTATGCATTTTCCAGTGTGATGGGCCTGCTGTGGCTCTCAACGGTGCCACCCACAAATGCCACCGTCGCCCAGATCTTCGGCGTGGCCCACCTGTCGATGCTGGGCGGCTTTGTGTTCTTCAGCCACCAGATCGGTTCATTCTTGGGCGTCTGGCTGGGCGGCCTGCTGTACGACCGTACCGGCAGCTACGACGTCGTCTGGTATATCGCAATCGCTTTGGGCATTTTCGCCGGCCTGGTGAACCTGCCCGTGAAGGAAGCGGCAATCCGGCGCGACATGCCCGAAGGTGCGCTTGGGAACGCCGGATGACCCTGCGCACACGCAAACTGCTGGGCTACGCTGGCGCCATCACAGCCCTTTTGGCGGTGTTTGCCCTGTATACGCAGCCGGCGATCATGGTCACACTCGCGGACCAGATTTGGGCTTGCTTCAATTGAGGCCATGCAGATATTCGTGATGACCGGCGCCTCCGACGGGATCGGCGCAGAGATGGCTCGCCAGCTCGCCGCCACCCATGGCGCGCAGGCTGGCTTGGTATTGGCCGCGCGCGGCCAGGCCAAGCTCGACGCCGTGGCCGCGCAATGCCAGGGGCTGGGTGCGCAAACACTGGTGGTGGCCATGGACGTGCGCGACGAGGCGCAGTGCCGCGGCCTGATCGACCAGGCCGTTGCCCGCTTCGGACGCATCGACGCCCTGATCAACAATGCCGGCGTTTCGGCGCAAGCCCTGTTTTCGGACGTGAAGGCGCAGGACCTGCACTGGTACGAGGACCTGATGAAAGTCAATCTGTGGGGCAGCGTCTGGTGTACCCACGCTGCCCTGCCCCACCTGAAAGCCTCGCACGGCCGGATCGTAGCCGTGTCTTCGCTGGCCGGTCTGATCGGCGTCCCCGGCCGCACCGCCTACAGCGCCACCAAGTTTGCGATGACCGGGTTCTTTGAGGCGCTGCGAGCCGAACTCATAGGTGCGGGCGTGAGCGTCACCACCGCCTACCCCGGTGTCGTGGCCACGCAAATCCGTTACCGCGGCCTGAACGCCAGTGGCGCGGCAGCTGGCTCCAGCGGCCTGAAAGAGGACGACGCGATGGCCGTGGATGTCTGCGCCCGCCTTATCCTGGACGGCATGGCACAGCGGCGCCGCGAAGTGGTCATGACCGCGCGAGGCAAGCTGGGCCGGTTCGTCAAACTGCTGGCACCTGGCGTGGTCGAACGGATGGCCCTTGCTGCGCTCAAAGACGACGTCAAGCCGCACTGAAGCCGCCGATGCACGACACGCCAACGCCCAGCGCCTGGGTTGAACGCTGGGCGCACCTTGTCCCGCCAGGTAGCGCCGTGCTGGACGTCGCCTGCGGTCATGGGCGCCACATGCGATGGTTTTCGCAGCGGGGACACCCCGTGTGCGGCGTCGATCGAGACCCGGACGCCATTCGCGCCGCGGCTGTGCTGGGCGAGACACTGCTGGCCGACATCGAGAGCGGGCCGTGGCCCCTGCCGGGCCGCACCTTCGGCGCGGTGGTCGTCACCCACTACCTTTGGCGTCCGTTGCTGCCGCAGATCCTGGCTGCCATCGCACCGGCGGGCGTCCTGATCTACGAGACATTCGCCGCGGGTAACGAAACCGTGGGCCGCCCGGCCCGGCCTGAGTTCCTGCTTCAGGCCGGCGAACTGTTGCGGTTTTGTTCAGCCCTGCGAGTGGTGGCGTACGAAGACGGCTTCCTGGACGGACCGCCCAGATTCGTGCAGCGGATCGCAGCGGTGAAGGCGGCCGGGCCCGAACCTCAGGCTCGCTACCCGCTCTAGGTAAAATGCCGGTTTCCCGACAAATCAAGACATGACACCGATTACTGGCAGCATCGTGGCGCTGGCGACACCGATGCACGACGACGGCAGCGTCGACTACCCGGCCCTGCGCAAGCTCATTGACTGGCACATCGCCGAGGGAACCGACTGCATCGGCGTGGTGGGCACGACGGGCGAGTCGCCCACCGTGAACGTCCAGGAGCACCAGGAAATCATCCGCGTCTCGGTCGAGCAGGCCAACCGCCGGGTTCCCATCATGGCCGGCTGCGGCGCAAACTCCACGGCCGAGGCGATCGAACTGGCGAAGTTCGCGCGCAAGGTTGGCGCCGACTGCCAGTTGCAGGTGGTTCCCTACTACAACAAGCCGACACAGGAAGGCCAGTACCGCCACTTCAAGGCGATCGCCGAGGCCGTCGGCGACCTGCCCACCATCCTGTACAACGTCCCGGGCCGTATCGTGGCCGATATGCTGCACGACACCGTTCTGCGCCTGGCTGAAGTGCCCGGGATCGTCGGCATCAAGGAAGCCACAGGCAATATCGAGCGGGCTCAATGGCTCATCAAGGAAGCCCCCAAGGGCTTTTCGATCTATTCGGGCGACGACCCGACTGCTGTGGCGCTTATGCTGTGCGGCGGTCAGGGCAATGTCAGCGTGACGGCCAATGTCGCGCCCCGGCTCATGCACGCGCTGTGCGTTGCCGCGATCGCCGGCGACGCAGCGGGCGCAATGGCAATCCAGCGCAGACTGCTGCCGTTGCACAGGCAACTGTTCGTGGAAGCCAATCCGATTCCCGTGAAGTGGGCGATGGCCCGCATGGGCCTGTGCGGTGGCGCCCTGCGCCTGCCGATGACACCGCTGCTGCCCTCCAACGAGGCAGTGGTAGAAAGCGCATTGCGCGCGATCGGCCTGCTGGGCTGATGCTGGACGAGAAAACGAAAAAGGAATGACGTGAAGCAAACTGCAAAATTTGGCGTGCTCGCCCTCTGCCTGGCCGTATCGGGCTGTTCGTTCCTCGAGGGCGAGAAAGTCGACTACAAGAGTACCGGCAAGGGCGCACCGCTCGAAGTGCCGCCCGACCTGACGCAACTGTCGCGCGACTCGCGCTATGTGGTGCCCGGCGGGGCCGTCACGGCCAGCAGTTACCAGATAGGCCAGGCCGCCCCTTCGCTGCCCACCGCGGCCACGGCCGTGGGCGATGTGCGCATCGAGCGCGCCGGCAACCAGCGCTGGCTGGTCGTCAGTCGTCCGGCCGATCAGGTATGGGGCCCCGTGCGCGAATTCTGGCAAGAGGCCGGCTTTCTCCTGACGCTGGACGAGTCGAACCTGGGCATCATGGAAACCGACTGGGCCGAAAACCGGGCCAAGATCCCGCAGGACATCATTCGCAGCACGCTGGGCAAGCTGATCGATTCGGTCTACTCGACAGCCGAGCGAGACCGCTTCCGCACCCGCCTCGAACGCAACGCCACGGGCGGCACCGACATCTATGTCAGCCACCGCGGAATGGTCGAGGTCTACACGAACGACAAGAAGGACCAGACTGCATGGCAGCCGCGTCCGGCCGACCCCGAGCTGGAGGCCGAATTCCTGCGGCGCCTGATGATCAAGCTGGGCGTTCCCCAGGAGCAAAGCAAGGCGCTCGTGGCCACCGCCGCAGCGAAGCCGACCTCTCGCGTATCCAGCATCAACAACTCGCCTGTGGTGCTGATCGACGAAGGGTTCGACCGGGCCTGGCGCCGGGTCGGCCTGGCGCTGGACCGCACCGGTTTCACCGTGGAAGACCGGGACCGTGCCCAGGGCACCTACTTCGTGCGCTACGTAGAGCCCAACGCCGACAAGCAGGAAAAGGGATTCTTTGCCAAGCTGTTCAGCCGTTCCGATGAAGGCGGCGCGCCTTTGAAGTTCCGCATCACCCTGAAGAGCCAGGGCGAAGCGACGACGGTGTCGGTGCTCAACTCGACCGGCGCGCCTGAAACCTCGGCCAACGCCCAGCGGATCGTCCAGGTCATCGCGGACGACCTCAAGTAAGGAAGATGCTGCGATTCAGAAGCCTGGGCAGCGGCAGCTCGGGCAACGCCACGGTGGTCCAGGGCCACAGTGGCGCGCGGCTGACACACCTGCTGATCGATTGCGGGCTGGGGATGCGGGAACTCGACCGGCGGCTGGCACGCGCCGGGATGCTGGCCGAACAGATCGACGCGATCTTCATCACCCACGAGCATGGGGACCACATCGGCTGCGCTCGCCAGCTTGCCCTGCGAGAGCGAATCCCGATCTGGATGAGCCAGGGCACCTACGCGGCCATCGGCTCACCGGATCTGCAGGGCCTGCTGCGGGTGGCGACGGATGGCGTGGCCGTCGAAGTGGGCGCGCTGCAACTGCGCCCTTTCACGGTGCCCCATGACGCGCGCGAACCCTTGCAACTGAGCTGCACCGACGGCGCTGTCCGGCTGGGCGTGCTCACCGATCTGGGCCACGCCACAGCGCATGTGCTGGAGCAGCTCAATGGCTGCGCCACGGTACTGCTCGAATGCAACCACGATCCGCAGTTGCTTGCCGCATCGAACTATCCGCCGTCTCTCAAGCAGCGTGTCGGTGGTGCCTGGGGGCACTTGGCCAATGACGCCGCCGGCGACATCGCCCGTGCGATCCTGGCGGGCGGCCTGCGCCAGGTGGTGGCCGCCCACCTGAGCGAGCAGAACAACCGGCCTCAACTGGCGTGCCAGGCGCTGGCACTGGCATTGGGATGCCACCCCGACGACATTCGGGTGGCCAACGCGATGACCGGAACGGACTGGCTCGACGCCTGAGCTGCGCGCCGCCCATGCAAAGCAAAAAGCCGCCCGAAGGCGGCTTTTTGCGATCGCCGAAGCGATTACTTCTTGACGGCGGAAGCGGCTTCGGCAGCAGCCTTGGCAGCGGCGTCAGCGGCGCCAGTGGCGGCAGCAGCCGCGCCAGTGGCAGCAGCGGCAGCACCCGTGGCAGCGGCAGCGGCGCCAGAAGCGGCACCAGCGGCAGCGGAAGCGGCGCCAGCGGCGGCTTCAGCAGCCGGAGCCGGTGCGGGCGCAGGAGCCGGGGCTTCGGTCTTGCCGCAAGCGGCCAGTGCAACGGCGGCAACCAGGGTCGCCAGGACGAGCGATTTCTTCATTTGAAATTTCCTTAAGGGGTAAAACGTTTTTCCGGAACTTGTCAGCGCAGCAGCGTGGACGCCGTGACTGGAAAGGCAGGAGATTTTGTCTTTCCCCGCCTAGCCTCTGATTATATCCCGAAAGATTTCAGCCACGGAAACCCTTAGGTGACAGCTTGCCGGGAGCGCGTAGGCGCTACAAGCCCAGGGTCGTCGCGGCGAACGATGGCGAGCTTCTGCCCAGCCATTGCTTGAGCCCTTCTCGCAGCGCCAGGCGCCGCTCGGGCTCGTGGCCGCACCAGCCATTGCAGCGTTCCAGATCGAGCCGCTGCATGACCCAGCCCGGGCTCCACATGGCGCTGGGCATTTCCAGGGGATCGGCCGACGGGCATGCGCGCGCCTCGATGATGTGGCTCCAGACACGGCGCCAGCTGACGAATCGCGCGTGCATGCGGGCCACGTCGTCGTAGCGCCGCGCCAGGATCGTGAAGCGCCGGCCACTGGCCGACCAGGCGCGCAGCGATTCGGTCACGGCGCGCTCGCCCAGCGGCCAGTCGACAAAATCTGCATCGCTGAGGATGATTTCGCGCCAGCCCTCCTGCGCAGCGCGCGCGAGCGCATCGCGCACGAGCTGTCGGAAGGCCTCGCGCCCGGCGAACCTGCCCGATGGCAGATCGGGTTGCGGCTTGCTGGCCGGCTCCTGGCCCGGCTTTTCTACCTGCTTGTCGCTTTCAGAGGATTCCATGGTCTTCTCCTGTCTCGTGCAGCCAGCCAGCCTCGCACCACGACACCAGTTGCGTGCGCACCGCCGCGCTGGCCCCCTGCAGGTCGGCGCCACCCAGCTGCCTGCGATCGGCCAGCCGCTGCATCAGGACGGCATCGCGGCCCGAGGCGCGCAGGCTCTCGCCATTGATGAATACATGCCACGTGTCATACATCATCCGGGTGCGCCGGTCCAGCCGCACCTCGAGCAGGCCGCGTGGGGCGGCACCAGCCTCGAACCAGATGCTCGCCTTGGGCTCGGTAAGGTATTCGCCCAGCGCCCGATTCGCCGCCTGGCCATTGCTGAGCGCGGCGTCGAGCGCGGCGCGCGCAAACTGCTGCAGCTGCGCGGGCACCGCGCCGGGATTGCCGGTTGCCGGGTGGTCGGCATCCCGATACAGCGGCTCGCCAACCAGTTCGGGTGCGTCGTCGGCAAGCCGCTGCAGCAGTTCGGCGGCGAGTTCACCACGTGCGGGCACCCTGAATCCGGCTGAATAGGTCTGGCACTCGCCCAGCGCCACCCCGTCGTGCGCATAGTGCGGCGGCAGGTAAAGCATGTCGCCGGGCTCCAGCACATACTCTTGCTGAGGCTCGAAATGCGCCAGGATCTTCAGCGGCACATCCTCCAGCAGCCGAACGTCGCGCTGCCGGCCGATCCGCCAGCGGCGGCGTCCCTGCGCCTACAGCAGGAAAACGTCATAGCTGTCGACATGCGGGCCAACGCCGCCGCCATCCGCGGCCCAGCTGATCATCAGATCGTCCAGCCGGGCGTCGGGAACGAAACGGAACTTCTGCAGCAGCGCGTGCGCACCCGCGTGATGCAGGTCGACACCCTGGACCAGCAGCGTCCACTGCGCCTGCAAGAGCGGCGGCAGTGCACGCCGGGCGATAGGCCCGCGGCGCAGCCGCCAGCCCTTTGCGCCAAACGACACGACACGGGATTCCACTTCTTCCCGGCCGGCCATGGCAAACAATTCCCGGCGGCTGAGCAAGGGCGCAAACCCGGGAACCGCCCCGCGCACCAGCAATGGCTTCTTCTGCCAGTGGCGCTTCATGAACTGGTCGGGCGTGAGGCCGCCGAGCAGGGTAAGAGGCTGGTGAGTTTCCATGCTGCGACAATTCTCCTATGGAAATCACTCGACAATGCGTGGTCGCGCTGAGCTGGACGCTCAAGGATACGCTCGATGAGGTGCTGGACGTTCTTGACGATCCGGTGGAGTTCGTCGTCGGAGGGCATGACTTGCTGGCCCGGATCGAGGAAGCGTTGCAGGGCCACGAAGCCGGCGCCGAATTGGACCTTCACCTGGAGCCGGAAGAGGCGTTCGGCGACTACAACGAGCAACTGGTGTTCCTGGAGCCGCGCACCCTGTTTCCCGACACCCTCGAAGAGGGGATGACCTTCGAAGGCCTGCCCGCCGGCGCCAACCCGCAGGCATCGCCCGATGTGCTGTACACGGTGACCGAGATCTATCCGGAACATGTGGTGCTGGACGGCAACCACCCGCTGGCAGGCATTGCGATCCGCCTGCACCTGAAGGTGGAAGCGGTGCGCGAGGCCACCGAGGAAGAGCTCGGCCGCGGCTCCGCCGGCTCGGGCTTCTTCAAAGTGCGGCACGAGGCGCCCGGTGGCGCCCCCTTGCACTAAAACCGGGTCAATTGCGGTACATCACCGAGTTTTCGACGCGCACCCGGTCGCCCGCGCGCAGGTCGCCGGTGGTGCGGACCTCATAAGCGCGAAACTGCCCTGAATCGGTCTGCACCGAAATCCGGTAGACGGGGTCGCTCGTGACATGGGTGCCGTCGCGGTAGCGGGCGATCTGCTCACCCTTCACGTCGCCGCCCGACGCACCCATCACGGTCGTGGTGGGTTGGCCACTGTCCCGGCCAATGTCGCCGTCGATGGGGGTTCCCACCACGGTACCGATCAGTGTGCCGGACGTGCGTCGGCTGTAATTGGCACCGGCTCCGGCAAAGACCAGGTCGATGGTGAGAATCCGCCCGTGCTCGACGGACGCCACGGACTGGGCCGGGCCCGCTTGCGAGACGGGGTAACCGTTCATGCGGTTGGGATTGGATGTGCCGCAGGCGGTCAACGCCAGTGAGAGGGAGACTGCCGACGCTACTGACAACAGGTGTGCTGGGAAACGCATGGAATGACTCCTTGAGGTGTTGATCCATCATTAGGCGCACCCATGGCGGTCCCTGTATCTCAGTCAACGCCGCATTGGCGCGTGAGCGAAATGTCACCGGCCGTGTCAGCGGCGCCTTACGCGCGGCTCAGCCCTTGCCGGTCGAGCCGTAGCCGCCCTCGCCGCGCTGGCTGGCCGGAAACTCGCTCACCACGTTGAACTGCGCCTGCACGACCGGAACGATCACCAGCTGTGCCAGCCGCTCCATCGGCTGCAACGTGAACTCGACGTCGGTGCGGTTCCAGGCGCTGACCATCAGCTGCCCCTGGTAATCGCTGTCGATCAGCCCCACCAGGTTACCCAGCACGATGCCGTGCTTGTGGCCCAGGCCGGACCGCGGCAGGATCAGCGCGGCGTAGCCGGGATCCTTCAGGTAGATCGCGATTCCGGTGGGCACCAGCCGCCAGGCGTGCGGCGCCAGTGTGAGAGGCTCGTCGATGCAGGCACGCAGATCCAGGCCGGCGCTTCCGGGTGTCGCGTACGAGGGCAGCTGGTCCGCCATGCGCGGATCGAGAATCCTGACGTCGATGTTCATGGGCATGCGGATGGATTCAGGCCCCGGCACGCCGGGCGATCTGCGCCACCAGCTGGCGCGCCAGTGAAACCTTGGACGCGCGGGGCAGATCCTGTGTGCCCTGCGCATCCACCAGCAGCAGCACGTTGTCTTCGGCGCCGAAGGTGGCCGGCCCGATGTTGCCCACCAGCAGCGGCACGCCCTTGCGCACACGCTTGGCTTGCGCGTTGGCCAGCAGATCGTGGCTTTCGGCGGCGAAGCCGACGCAGAACAGCGCACCGGCCCTGGCCCTTTCGGATTGCGCCACCGTGGCCAGGATGTCCGGGTTTTCGGCAAAGGCCAGTGTGGGCGTCTTGCCCGACCCGTCTTTCTTGATCTTCTGGTCGGTCGCATTCAAAGGCCGCCAGTCGGCCACTGCGGCAGTGGCAACGAAGACGTCAGCCACGGCCGCCAATGGCAGCACCGCATCGTGCATCTGCTGCGCAGATTTCACGTCGATTCGGCTGATGCCGCGCGGCGTTGGCAGGCTGACCGGGCCGGCCACCAGCGTGACGGTGGCGCCTGCCTCCCGGGCCGCCCGTGCGATCGCGAAACCCATCTTGCCGCTGGAAAGATTGGTGATGCCACGCACGGGATCGATCGCCTCGAAGGTGGGGCCCGCCGTCACCAGCACCTGTTTGCCGGCGAGCACCTTCGGCTGGAACAACGCGACGATATCCTCGAGCAGTTCCGGTGGCTCGAGCATGCGGCCATCGCCCGTTTCGCCGCAAGCCTGATAGCCGCTGCCCACGCCCAGAATCGTCGCGCCGTCGTCGGCCAGCTGGGCCATGTTGCGTTGCGTCGCCGGGTGGGCCCACATCTCGCGGTTCATCGCTGGCGCCAGCAACAGCGCCACGCGGTCGATCGGTCGGGCCAGGCACATCAGGCTGAGCAGATCGTCCGCGCGGCCGTGCAGCAGCTTGGCCATGAAGTCAGCGCTGCACGGCGCGATGAGGATGGCGTCGGCCTCGCGCGACAGGTTGATGTGCGGCATGTTGTTCGGCTCACGGCTGTCCCACTGCGAGCCGTACACCGGACGGCCTGACAAGGCCTGCATCGTCACCGGCGTGATGAACTGCTCCGCCGCTTCAGTCATCACCACCTGCACGGTGGCGCCCTCCTTGATCAGCGCCCGGCACAGCTCTGCCGCCTTGTAGCAGGCAATCCCGCCCGAGAGCCCCAGGACGATGTGTTTGCCGGCCAGGTCGTTCATGGGCGGAATGTAGCAGGTCGGTAGGAAGACAGGACACCAAACCCCACACCCGTATAATCCCCCTTTACCACCTACCGGAAGCCCAACTTCCGGTCATGACATGACCAAATTCGTCTTCGTCACCGGCGGTGTGGTGTCTTCCCTGGGCAAGGGAATCGCCTCAGCCTCCCTCGCTGCGATTCTGGAATCGCGGGGCCTCAAGATCACTCTCATCAAACTGGATCCGTACATCAACGTGGATCCGGGCACCATGTCGCCGTTTCAGCATGGTGAGGTGTTCGTCACCGATGACGGCGCCGAGACCGATCTCGACCTGGGGCATTACGAGCGCTTTGTCACCACGCGCATGGCCAAGGTCAACAACTTCACGACGGGCAAGATCTACCAGTCGGTG
This sequence comes from Burkholderiales bacterium, assembly GCA_025361305.1. Lineage (GTDB taxonomy): Bacteria > Pseudomonadota > Gammaproteobacteria > Burkholderiales > Burkholderiaceae_C > Ramlibacter. Next base: position 7,630 of record JANYAN010000179.1, on the reverse strand, counting down.
CTGGAAAAAGAGCGCCGGGGCGACTACCTTGGCAAGACCGTGCAGGTGATCCCGCACATCACCAACGAAATCCAGGAGTTCATCAAGCGCGGCGCCCGTCTGGGCGAGCCCGACGCCGCCGATGTGGCGATCGTCGAAATCGGTGGCACCGTGGGCGACATCGAGTCGCTTCCTTTCCTGGAAGCCGCGCGGCAGATGAGCCTGCGCATGGGCGCCAACAACACGGCCTTCGTCCACCTGACGTATGTGCCGTGGATCGCGGCGGCCGGCGAGCTCAAGACCAAGCCGACGCAGCACACCGTGCAAAAGCTGCGCGAGATCGGCATCTCGGCCGACGCGCTGCTGTGCCGCGCCGACCGCAGGATTCCCGAAGACGAGCGCGCCAAGATTTCGCTGTTCACCAATGTGCCCGAGTGGGGCGTGATTTCGATGTGGGACGTAGACACCATCTACAAGGTGCCCCGCATGCTGCACGAGCAAGGCCTGGACGGGCTGATCTGCGACAAGCTGCGGCTGAACACGCCGCCGGCCAACCTCAAGCGCTGGGATGATCTGGTCTACGAGACCGAGCACCCGCAAGGCGAGGTCACGGTCGCCATGGTCGGCAAGTATGTCGATCTGTCGGACAGCTACAAATCGCTCAACGAAGCACTGCGCCATGCCGGCATGAAGAACCATGTCCGCGTGAAGATCGACTACGTCGATTCGGAAACCATCGCACCCGAAACTATTCCGCAGTTGGCCAAGTACGACGCGGTGCTGGTACCGGGGGGCTTCGGCAAGCGGGGCATTGAAGGCAAGGTCGTGGCGGCCCGCTTCGCACGCGAAAACAAGGTGCCCTACCTGGGCATCTGCCTGGGCATGCAGGTGGCCACCATCGAATATGCGCGCGACGTCGCGGGGCTAAAGGACGCCAACAGCACGGAGTTCGACCCAGGCACGCCGCATCCGGTCATCGCCCTCATCACCGAGTGGAAGGACGCGGACGGCACGGTCAAGACTCGCGACGAGCACTCCGACCTGGGCGGCACCATGCGCCTGGGCGCGCAGAGTTCGGACGTCGCCAAGAACACGCTGGCGCACAAGATCTACGGCGATGTGGTGACCGAGCGGCACCGCCACCGGTACGAAGCCAATGTGAACTACCTCAACAAGCTGCGCCAGGCCGGCCTGGTGATCTCGGCCCTGACCCAGCGCGAGCAACTCACCGAAATCGTCGAGCTGCCGCAGGATGTGCATCCCTGGTTCGTCGGCGTGCAGTTCCACCCCGAGTTCAAGTCCACTCCCTGGGACGGCCACCCGCTGTTCAATTCGTTCATCAAGGCTGCGCTGGATCACCAGGCTGCGGGCAACAAGTCGCTGAAGGCCGTTGCATGAAGCTGTGCGGCTTCGAGGTGGGGCTGGACAGGCCGTTCTTCCTGATCGCAGGCCCCTGCGTCGTCGAGTCTGAACAATTGCAGTGGGACACGGCTGGCACGCTGAAGGAAATCACCACCACCCTGGGCATCCCCTTCATCTTCAAGAGCAGCTACGACAAGGCCAATCGCACATCGGGTTCAAGCTTTCGCGGACCGGGCATGGAACGCGGCCTGGAGATCCTGGCCAAGGTCAGGGCTGGGCTTGGCGTACCTATCCTGACCGATGTTCACTCCGAGGCCGAGATCGCTCATGTCGCCCGCGTGGTCGACGTGCTGCAGACGCCGGCTTTCCTGTGCCGGCAGACCGATTTCATCCGCGCCGTGGCCCAGTCGGGCCGGCCGGTGAACATCAAGAAGGGCCAGTTCCTTGCGCCGCACGAAATGAAGAACGTGATCGACAAGGCGCGCGCCGCGGCTGCGGAAAAGGGCCTGCCGCAAGACAGCTTCATGGCCTGCGAGCGCGGCGCCAGCTTTGGCTACAACAACCTGGTGAGCGACATGCGCTCGCTGGCGATCATGCGAGAAACCGGCGCGCCCGTGGTGTTCGACGCCACCCATTCCGTGCAACTGCCCGGTGGCCAGGGCACCAGCTCAGGCGGCCAGCGCGAGATGGTGCCTGTGCTGGCACGCGCGGCAATCGCGGTGGGCGTCGCAGGCGTCTTCATGGAAACACACCCCGACCCCGCCAAGGCATTGTCTGACGGCCCCAACGCGGTGCCGCTCAAGCAAATGAAGGCATTGCTTGAAACACTGCTGGCTCTCGATGAAGTGACCAAGAAAAACGGATTCCTCGAAAATAACTTCTCAGCCTGATCATGACCAGCGCCTACATCATCGCCAATGTCGAAGTGAACAACGCCGAGCAGTACGAGGAATACAAACGCCTCTCTACCTTGGCCATGAAGGCCCACGGCGCCGAGGTCTGCATCCGCGGTGGCAAGGTCGAAGTGCTGGAAGGCGACTGGTCGCCCAAGCGCATGGTGATGCTGAAGTTCCCGACCATGGACGCGGCAAAGGCCTTCCACAACTCCGTCGAATACGGCGCCGCCCGCAACGCGCGCGAGGGCATTGCAGTCATGCGGATGGTTGTTGTCGAAGGGGTTTGAGAGCGGTGTCCTCTACGTTCAAAAAATGAATTTCTTAACCATTGAGGACTTGAATGAGTGCAATCGTTGACATCGTCGGCCGCGAGATACTGGACTCGCGCGGCAACCCTACCGTCGAATGCGACGTGTTGCTGGAATCGGGCACCATGGGCCGCGCCGCGGTGCCCTCGGGCGCGTCCACCGGCTCACGCGAAGCGATCGAACTGCGTGACGGCGACCAGAGCCGTTATGGTGGCAAGGGCGTGCTCAAGGCGGTGGAACACATCAACACCGAGATTTCGGAAGCAGTGCTGGGGCTGGACGCCTCAGAGCAGGCCTTCCTGGACAAGACGCTGATCGATCTGGACGGCACCGAGAACAAGTCGCGCCTGGGCGCCAACGCCATGCTGGCCGTTTCGATGGCGGTGGCACGTGCCGCGGCGGAGGAATCCGGCCTGCCGCTGTACCGCTATTTCGGCGGCATGGGCGGCATGCAGATGCCCGTGCCGATGATGAACGTGGTCAATGGTGGTGCCCACGCCAACAACAACCTGGACCTGCAGGAGCTGATGATCATCCCGGTGGGCGCGCCCAGTTTTCGCGAAGCGCTGCGCTACGGCGCCGAGGTGTTCCATGCCCTCAAGAAGATCATCGACGAGAAGGGCATGAGCGTGGCCGTGGGCGACGAAGGTGGCTTCGCGCCAAACGTTGCGAACCACGAGGCTGCGATCCAGATGATCCTGGAAGCCATCGAAAAAGCCGGCTACAAGGCGGGCGAGCAGGTGGCGCTGGGCCTGGACTGCGCGGCCAGCGAGTTCTACAAGGACGGCAAATATGTGCTGGAAGCCGAAGGCCTGTCGCTGGACGCCACCGAGTGGACCGACATTCTTGCCAACTGGGTCGACAAGTACCCCATCATCAGTGTCGAAGACGGGATGGCCGAAGGCGACTGGGACGGCTGGAAGATCCTGACCGAGCGCCTGGGCAAGAAGGTGCAGCTGGTGGGCGACGACCTGTTCGTCACCAACACCAAGATCCTGAAAGAAGGGATCGACAAAGGCGTCGCCAACTCGATCCTGATCAAGATCAACCAGATCGGGACGCTCACTGAGACCTTCGCCGCGATCGAAATGGCCAAGCGCGCGGGCTATACGGCCGTGATCAGCCACCGCTCGGGTGAAACCGAAGACTCGACCATTGCCGACATCGCGGTGGGTACCAATGCAGGCCAGATCAAGACCGGCTCGCTGTCGCGCTCGGACCGCATGGCCAAGTACAACCAGTTGCTGCGCATCGAGGAGGATCTGGGCGACATCGCCACCTATCCCGGCCGCGCGGCTTTCTACAACCTGCGCTAGATAGCCGGAGACCTGATTGGGCAATCGGCTCGTTCCGGCCCTGCTGATCGTGCTGCTCGCAGTGGTTCATGCACAGCTGTGGTTCGGCCGGGGCAGCGTCGGCAGTGTGGCCCAGATGCAGCGCAAGCTGGAGGAACAACGGGCCGCCAACGCGCAGGCGCAGCAGGCCAATGAGCGGCTGGCCTCCGAAGTGCGTGATCTCAAGGAAGGCCTGGAGATGGTCGAGGAAAAGGCCCGGATGGAGCTAGGCATGGTCAGGCCCGACGAGATCTACGTGCAGATTGGCAAGTGAAGGTGAGAACGGACCCCGCCGGCGTCCTTGTCCTGTGATGCCTGACTTTTTCTTCGCCGAGGCGTTCACGCTTTGGGGCAGCGCCACCACCTGGCTGGAAATCGTGGCAGTGGTGCTGGCGCTGGTCATGGTGGGGTGCAACATCCGCGAGATCCACTGGGGCTGGCCACTGGCCATCGTCAGTTCCATCCTGTACTTTGCGCTGTTCTGGCGCAGCCGGCTGTACGGCGATGCTGCGTTGCAGATTTTCTTCGCCGTCGTTGCACTGTGGGGCTGGTTCCAGTGGCTGCGTGGCGCGCGCGCAGACGGTTCGGCCCTCACCGTCTCCCGCCTGACGCAACGCGGCCTGCTCGTCACCGTAGCCGCGTGCGCCCTGCTCTGGCCTATCACGGGCTGGTTCCTCAAGACCTATACCGACACCGACGTGCCGTGGTGGGATGCGTTTCCCACGGCCGTAAGCCTGGTCGGCCAGTTCCTGCTGGGGCGCAAGTACATCGAGAACTGGGCGGTCTGGATCGTCGTCAACGTGGTTAGCGTGGGCCTGTTCGCTTACAAGGGCCTGTGGCTGACTGTGGGCCTGTATGGCGTCTTCATTGCCCTGAGCGTTGTCGGCTGGCAGGCATGGCGCCGCAAGCTATGAGGGTCGCGCTGCTCGGTGCCGAGAGCACGGGGAAGACGCAGCTGGCCATCGACCTGGCTGGCCACTGGCGGGGGCTCGGACGGGCGGTGACGCTGGTGCCCGAGGTGCTGCGCGAATGGTGCGACCGCGAACGCCGCACCCCGCGGCCCGATGAGCAGGAAGGAATCGCACGCGAGCAGGCATGCCGTGCGGACGCTTGGGCGTCCGATTGGCTGGTGGCCGATACGACGCCGCTGATGATCGCCGTCTACAGCGAGCTGTTGTTCGCCGACCGGTCGCTGTACGGCTTCGCGCTGGAGCATCAGCGCAGCTACGACCTCACGTTGGTGACGGGGCTGGATCTGCCGTGGGTGGCGGACGGCCATCAGCGCGACGGCGAGCATGTGCGAGAACCCGTGGACACGTTGGTACGCGCTGCGCTTGAGCGCGGCAGCGTTGCCTACCGCGTGCTGTATGGCACTGGGCCGGCCCGCCTGGCCAACGCACTGGCCGCCATTGAAGCGCGCCGGGCGCCCATCGCGCGGCCCTGGACGTGGCTGTGCGACAAGTGCAGCGACCCCGATTGCGAGCATCGGCTGTTCAGCTCACGGATTGACCCGCCGACGTGACAGCAATGCCGCGAAACTGACCGGCAACGGCCCCATGAACGGGCGCCGGATACCGGGCCTTGTCGAATCGATGCAGCAACTCCGCCTCGCGCACACTGGCCAGCGCGTGGTTGGCAAGCTTCACATGGCCATAGCCCCTGATCGACAGGGGCAGACTGGCCAGCTCGACGGCCAGCGCCAGCCGGTCCTGGTCCAGTAGCGGCAGGATTTCGCGGATGCGTGCCTCATAGAGGTCGATCACGCTTCGCTCCAGGCGTCTCTCCTGTGTGTGCCCAAAGACGTCGAGCATCGTGCCACGCAGCACCTTGCCCATTGCCAGCACCCGAAGCACAGGCAGCAGCCACGCGCCCAGCCGGATTTTGCTGGGTGCCACGCCATCCCTGGGTTTGCGCAAAGCCGGTGGCGCCATGTAGAACTCCAGCCTGAAGTCGCCCTCGAAGTGCTGATGCAGGCTTCTTGAGAACTCGCCGTTGGTGTAGAGGCGGGCAACCTCGTATTCGTCCTTGTACGCCATCAGCTTTCCCAGGCTGGTAGCAACGGCTCGGGAAAAGGGATGCAGTCCCTGCGCCCCGAAAGATTCGTCCTCGCGCGCGATGCACTGCCGCACCAGCGCCTGGTACCGCTCGGCCCAGCGGCGATCCTGGTATTGCGTGAGCCACGCGATGTTTCGTGCCGTCAATTGGGCCAGCGATTCGGGCGCGTTCACCGCCTCGTCAGGCTCCTGCAGCAGACGATGGCAGGCCTCGCGATCGGCGGCGGCCAGCCGGCCCAGCGCGAACGCAAGCTTGTTGTTGGGAACCTCCACCGCATTGAGTTCGAGGGCCCGCATCAGCGCCGCGAGCGACACCGGCAATAAGCCACGCTGCCACGCGTACCCCATGGTGATCATGTTCGAATAGATCGAGTCGCCCAGGAATTCCTCGGCCAGCTGTTGGGCGTCAATCGTCTCCACCCGTTCAGGGCCGACGGCGAATTCGATCTTCTCGAGCAGCAGCTCCACCTTCAGGCTGGCCTGCGGATCGCTCATCGAGTTGGCCACGGGAATCTCGTGCAGGTTGACCAGCACTCGGGTGCGCCCATGGCGCATGGTGTTCAGGGCATCCGCTGATGCGGTGACCACGGCGTCGCAGGCCAGCACAGCGTCGGCCTGCTGCGCGTCGATGCGCACCTGGTTGAGCCGGTCGGCTGATTCGGCCAGCCGCACAAAGGACAGCACGGCCCCTCCCTTCTGCGCGAAGCCCGTGAAATCAAGCACGCTGGACACCTTGCCTTCCAGGTGCGCGGCCATGGCGGCCAGGGCACCCAGCGTGACCACGCCCGTGCCGCCGACGCCGGTGATCAGCAGGTCGTACGGCCCTGTCCAGCCGTGCGGCGGCGGCAGCGCGACGGCTTCAACCAACGCCGTCAGCCGGTGCCCGCTGGCCCCGGCAAGCGCGCCCACGCGCTTGCGCGGCTTGCCGCCGATGACGCCAACAAAGCTGGGGCAAAAACCCTTGGCGCACGAATAGTCCTTGTTGCAGGCGGACTGGTCGATCGCGCGCTTGCGGCCCCAGCGGGTCGGCTGCGGCAGGATGGCGATGCAATTGGATTGCACCGAGCAATCGCCACAGCCCTCGCACACCGCTTCGTTGATATACAGGCGCCGGCTGGCTTCGGCCAGTTCGCCTTTCTTGCGTCTGCGCCGCTTCTCGGCGGCACAGGTCTGCTCGTAGATCAGCACAGTGACGCCCTTGACATCGCGCAACTCGCGTTGCACCGCATCCAGGCTCTCGCGCGGGTGGAACTGGGTTCCGGACGGAAAGCGCCCAGCCTGGCCATCGTACTTGGCGATGTCATCGCTGACGACGACGATTCGCTTCGCCCCCTCGGCCTCGACCTGCCGCGCAATGCCGTCCACCGAAATGGTGCCGTCCACCGGCTGGCCCCCAGTCATGGCCACGGCGTCGTTGAACAGGATCTTGTAGGTGATGTTGGCCTGTGCCGCGATGGCCTGGCGGATGGCCAGATAGCCCGAGTGGTAGTAAGTGCCGTCGCCCAGGTTCTGGAACACATGCGGCACCGTGGTGAAGCGCGAGTGCGATACCCAGTCGACCCCCTCGCCGCCCATCTGGATCAAGCCGGCTGTGTCGCGGTTCATCCACGAGGCCATGAAGTGGCAGCCGATACCCGCCTGCGCGCGCGAGCCTTCGGGCACGCGGGTCGACGTGTTGTGCGGGCACCCCGCACAGA
>JANYAN010000003.1 GCA_025361305.1 Burkholderiales bacterium | reverse complement strand
ATCTTAGCCATGTGTGCTCCTGGAAATACCCGATTTCCAGGAGCCAGCTAGGAGCCAAGCGAAAGGGAACCGGGTCGATGTGGGTCGAACACCGGGGTATCATCAGGCTTGATGCTTCGAGAGAAAACCTGCTCAAGAGAGCTGGGGCGTAGCCTGGAAGACCTCGGTGTATTGCCAATCTTCCGGCTTAAAATCCGCCGCTTCCCTAACAGGGGCGTACCGGTTCGATTCCGGTCCGGGGCACCAGAAAGTCGGGTATCACCATGTCAAGCTACAACGCACCCTTTGAAATCCATGTCCATGGCGATGTCACGCTCCGCGCCGAGGTGAGCTACGCGCAGTTGCAGGATGCCCTCAAGCCATTGTGGAAATATGCGGGCGCCAAGTCGCTGGCCGACGGCGCGCAAAGCGCCTACGAGGAAGAACCCGGCATCAAGTTCGACGCCCAGAAGCACGAGCTGACGCTGTGCTGGACCGTGCCGGGCGACGAGGATTTCCGCCAGTCGCTGGATGAGATGTGCATGAGCCTGAACGAACTGGCCGAGCAGGGAGCGGCGATCGAAGTCACCTTCTACGACGCCGAATTCGATGAGGACGAAGAAGCGCCCGAGGCCGAGACGCGCGATGATTTCGTGATGCTGTTCGTCGGGCCGACGCCGGCGGCCATCATGCAGGTGCAACGCGACCTGCTGGTCGAAGACGTGGTCAACCTGATGGAGCGCCACTTCGACGGGGCCGAGCTCGGCGGCGTGGTGGCCGAGATCGACAAGCTGTTCAGCCAGCGCTTCGACGCCCTGGTGAACTCGCTGGAGATCGGCCGGCCACCGCGTGGCAGCGGCGGGCCGGGCAGTGCGGGCCACGGCGGTGGGCGCCGGCCGCGGCATTTGCACTGAGCGGCTAGAGCCAGCGACGGGCTGCTGCCAGCAGCCCGGCATCAGAGCCGGTTGCCAGCAGCTGCACCTTTCCCTGTGTCTGCGCGTTGAGCCGGTCGCTTGCATCCAACAGGCGCCGGGTCTGGCGCGAAACCGGCTCACCGGTCTCGAGCAGCGTCACGGTCGAGCCCGCTGCCGCTTCGATGTGACGCGATGCGAACGGATAGTGCGTGCAGCCCAGCACCAGCGTGTCTATCTGGCCCTCTTGCGATCCCATGGGACCGAGTGCGCGGACGAATTGCTCGCACAGCGCTTCGGTCTTGCCGGTGTCATCGTTCTCGATGGCTTCGGCCAGGCCGTCGCAGGCCATGAGAACGAACCTGGCCCTGGATTGCAGCGACGCCTGCAGGGCCCCGAATTTCGCGCTCGCGAGTGTCCCGCGCGTGGCCAGCACGCCGATTTGGCCAGTCCTGCTCGCGGCCGCGGCGGGGCTGAGCGCAGGCTCGACACCCACGATGGGCAGTTGGGGGTTTTCGGCGCGCAGCAAGTGGATTGCCGCGGCTGTGGCCGTGTTGCAGGCGACTACCAGGGCCTTGATGCGGTGACCTACGACGAACTGGCGAGCGTTCGCGCGCGCACGTTCGATTACGTAACCTTCATCGCGCTCGCCGTAAGGTGCAAAGGCCGAGTCGGCGAGATAAATGAAGTTCTCGCCCGGCAGTTCGGCGCGCAGGGCCTTGAGGATGCTCAGGCCGCCTACGCCGCTGTCGAAGACGCCGATCGGCCGCGCGGCCAGCGTCGCCCTCACGCAGCTGCGACCGCGATGCCCTTGAATTCGCCGGTGGCAATGCGCTTTTGCCATTCGGCCGGCCCGGTGACGTGGGCGCTGGTGCCGCCCGCGTCCACCGCCACCGTCACTGGCATGTCGACCACGTCGAACTCGTAGATCGCTTCCATGCCCAGATCGGCGAAACCCAGCACCCTGGCGGTCTTGATCGCCTTGGAGACCAGGTAGGCCGCGCCTCCCACGGCCATGAGGTAGGCGCTCTTGTGCTTGCGGATGGCCTCGATGGCCACCGGGCCGCGCTCGGCCTTGCCGATCATGGCGATCAACCCGGTTTGCGCCAGCATCATCTCGGTGAACTTGTCCATGCGCGTGGCGGTGGTCGGGCCCGCCGGTCCGACGGCCTCGCCCTTGACCGGGTCGACCGGGCCGACGTAGTAGATCACCCGGTTGGTGAAATCCACCGGCAGCTTTTCGCCCCTGGTCAGCATGTCCTGGATGCGCTTGTGGGCGGCGTCGCGGCCGGTCAGCATCTTGCCGTTGAGCAGCAGGGTTTCACCGGGCTTCCAGGCGGCGACCTCGTCCCGGGTCAGCGTGTCCAGATTGACGCTTCTGCTCTTCTGGTGGTCCGGCGTCCACTGCACGTTGGGCCACAGGTCCAGGCTGGGCGGATCCAGGTAGACCGGGCCGGAGCCATCCATCACGAAATGCGCATGGCGCGTCGCGGCGCAATTGGGGATCATCGCCACCGGCTTGCCGGCCGCGTGCGTCGGATACATCTTGATCTTGACGTCCAGCACCGTGGTCAGGCCGCCCAGCCCTTGCGCGCCGATGCCCAGCGCGTTCACTTTCTCGAACAGTTCCAGCCGCAGCTGCTCGACCTGGCTGAGCTTCTCGCCTTTGGCGGCCTTGGCCTGCAGCTGGTACATGTCCAGATCGTCCATCAGGCTTTCCTTGGCCATCAGCACCGCTTTCTCGGCCGTGCCGCCGATGCCGATGCCCAGCATGCCGGGCGGGCACCAGCCCGCGCCCATGGTCGGCACCGTCTTGAGCACCCAATCCACCACCGAATCGCTGGGGTTGAGCATGATCATCTTGCTCTTGTTCTCGCTGCCACCGCCCTTGGCCGCGACGGTCACTTCCAGGGTGTTGCCGGGCACGATTTCGGTGAAGATCACCGCCGGCGTGTTGTCCCTGGTGTTCTTGCGGTCGAACTGCGGGTCGGCCACGATCGACGCGCGCAGCGTGTTGTCCGGGTGGTTGTAGGCCCGACGCACGCCTTCGTTGATGGCGTCGTCCAGGCCGCCGTCGAAGCCCTCGAAGCGCACGTTCATGCCGACCTTCAGAAACACGTTGACGATGCCTGTGTCCTGGCAAATCGGCCGGTGGCCGGTTGCGCTCATCTTGCTGTTGGTCAGGATCTGCGCGATGGCGTCCTTGGCTGCCGGGCTTTGCTCCCGTTCGTAGGCTCGCGCCAGGTGAGCGATGAAGTCGGCGGGGTG
>JANYAN010000150.1 GCA_025361305.1 Burkholderiales bacterium | reverse complement strand
CGCTGCTGCTGGCCGACGAGGGTACGGCGGCCCGTCACGGGCTCAAGCCTCGGGCCAGGGTGGTGGGTATGGCCACCGCTGGCGTGGCACCACGGGTCATGGGTATCGGCCCGGCGCCGGCCACACAGAAGGTGCTGGCCTTGACAGGGCTCAGGCTCGAACAGATCGAAGTGATCGAACTCAACGAGGCCTTCGCCGTGCAAGGCCTGGCCGTGCTGCGGCTGCTGGGGTTGAAGGACGACGATCCGCGGGTCAACCCCAACGGCGGCGCCATCGCCCTGGGCCATCCGCTGGGCGCATCGGGCGCGCGGCTGGCCACCACGGCCGTCAACCAATTGCACCGCGGCGGCGGCCGCTATGCGCTATGCACCATGTGCATAGGTGTCGGCCAGGGCATTGCACTCATCCTCGAACGCGTCTAGGGACTTTGTTACAGCGCCCGGAAAACTGATTTCCCGCACTGCCCTTGCCACGCCGGCCCCACGGTTTCACACTCCGCGCCATGGAGACGAACAACTGGAATCGCCGCGGGGTGCTGGCCGCCTCGATGTTGCCGTTGCTGGCCGGGCTGGACGGCTGCGCTGTGGGTGCCCCTGCGCCGCCGCCAATACCGCTGTCCGTGATCAGTTTCGGGGGCGGCTTCAACCTGCCGCTGTGGGCCGCCCGGGATCAGGGATTTTTCGCCCGCAACGGCATCGCCGCAACGTTGAGCATCACGCCCGACTCACGCCAGCTGCTGGGCGGCCTGATGGACGGCCGCTATCACGTCGCCATCACGGCCTTCGACAACATCGTGGCCTACCAGGAGGGTCAGGGCGAAGTGACGTTCGACCCGCCCTGCGACTTCTTCGCATTCATGGGATCGGACGATGGCTTCCTCAGCCTGGTTGCCGCCCCCGAAATCAGGACCTTCGCTGATTTGCGTGGCAAGACGATTTCGGTCGACGCGATGAGCAACGGCTTTTCGTTCGCGCTGCGGGAAATGCTGGCCCGCAACGGAATCGCCCAGACTGAGGTGCAATGGGCTCGCGCCGGCGGCACCGACCGGCGCTTCGCCGCTCTGATGGACCGTCAGCATGCCGCCACCATGTTGCGCGCGCCATTCGACATCCAGGCGCGCAACCGCGGATTCAACCAGCTGGCCACGACCCGCGAGGTGATCGGCCCCTACATGGGCATCGCCGGGGCCGCACGGCGCAGCTGGGCCCAGGCCAATGAGGCAGCAGCCATCGGCTTCATCCGTGCCTACCGCGATGCGGTGCGCTGGCTGGAGCAACCGGCCAACCGGTCGGCGTCTGAGGCATTGCTGATGGCCAACGTGCCGGCCATGTCGCCCCAGATCGCCCGCCAGTCGTGCGACCTGCTGCTCGATCCCCAGACCGGCTTCTTCCAGGACGTGAGGCTCGACGCCCAGGGCGTCCGGGCCGTGCTGGCCTTGCGTGGCAAGCTGGGCGATCCGCCACGCCAGCTCGATCAACCCGACAAATACATCGACGAGCGTTACTGGCGACGTGCGATGGCCGGTTGAGAGCCAGAAACGAGAGGAAAGCGAATGTCAAACCGCATCGGATGGATCGGGCTGGGCCGCATGGGCGAAGCCATGGTCAAGCGCCTGCTCAAGGCGGGCCACGCAGTCAGCGTGTGGAACCGCACAGCCTCCAAGGCGACACCGATGGCCGAATACGGCGCAAGCATCGTTCAGCACAGGCGTGACCTTGCCGATTTCGACATCGTCTTCACCATGGTCACCACGACCGACGACCTGATGCAAGTGCTGTTCGGCGAAAAAGGGCTGACCACAGGGTCGAGTCGCCCCAGGCTGGTGATCGACAGCTCGTCGATTTCCCAGGAAGGGTCGGCGCAAATCCGCGATCTCCTCGAGGCCGTAGGCGTCGGCTACCTTTGCGCCCCGGTTTCCGGAAACGCCAAAGTGGCCAAGGCGGGCAAGCTGCTGATGGTGTCTTCCGGCCCGAAAGCCCTTCATGATCAGGCCGAGCCCTACCTGCAGGCGATGGCGCGCAAGGTGATGTGGGTGGGCGAAGGGGAGTTGGCGCGAGTCTGGAAAATCGCCCACAACACGATGTTCGGCGTCGTTATCCAGAATCTCTGTGAGATCACCGTACTGGCCGAGAAGGCCGGCATCCCGCGTCATGTGTTCCTGGAGAGCATCAACGATTCGGTGCTCGGGTCGATGTACACGAGGTACAAGACGCCGATGCTGACCAACCTCACGTTCGAACAGGTCACGTTCACGCCAAAGCTGCTGCTCAAGGACATGGACCTGGGGATGGCCACGGCCAAGGCCTATGGCGTTGCGATGCCGGCGGCCGCAGCGACGCGCGAATCGGTGGCACGCCTGGTCGGACGCGGCCATGAACATATCGACTTCGCCGTACTGCTGGCGGAGACGGCAAAGGACGCCGGCCTTGAACTCAGGCCCGAGGGCGTGAAGATGAGCGATGGCCTCGAAAGCTGAACCGTGAATCGCACCCTGATCCGCGGTGCCGCCATCATCACCATGGACCGGCAGGGCGACCTGCCGGTGGGGGACATCCTGGTCACCGGCGACACGCTGGAGGCGATCGCGCCGGCGCTCACCGTGGTTGATGCCGACGTGGTCGATGCCTCAGGCTGCATCGTCATTCCGGGCCTGGTCAATGCCCATATGCACACCTGGCAGACGGCACTGCGCGGCCTGGCCGCCAATTGGACCCTGCTGGAGTATTTCCAGAAAATGCATGCCGGCCTGGCCACCGTGTTCGGGCCAGAGGATCTGTACATTGCCACCCTGGCTGGCGCGCTCAATCAGATCAACTGCGGCACCACAACACTGGCCGACTGGTGCCACAACAACCGCACGCCAGAGCACAACGACGCGGCGATCGCCGGGCTGCTGGAGTCGGGCATCCGCGCCGCTTTTTTCCACGGCACACCCAAGCCCGATCCACGGCCGGGCGAGCGGCCGTTCTGGGAAGCGCCCCATCCGCGCACCGAAATGGAAAGGCTGGTCAAGACGCACCAGGGACGGCCGCTCCTGAGCATCCACGCCGCCGTGCTCGGCCCGCACTATTCGACGCTGGAGGTTGCGCTGCACGATTTCCGCATGGCCAGGGACCTGGGCCTGATCGCCTCCCTGCATCAAGGCGGCGGTGCGGCACGCACCCCGCAGGGCTGGGACCGTCTGGAGGCTGAAGGCCTGCTGGGCGACCATGTCAACATCGTGCACGGCCATGCGCTTACCGACTCTCAATTGCAGCGCTTCTGCGCCCTGGGCATGAGTTTTTCGGCAGCGGCCGAAAACGAAATGTCGCAGGGGCACGGCCACCCGATCACGGGGCGACTGCGTGCATTCGGCCGGGCGCCCTCACTGGGCGTCGATCTGGAAAGCGTGCTCAGCGGAGACATGCTGACGCAGGCGCGCGTGGCGCTTGGCATGCAGCGCAGCCTGGACAACCTCGCCTACCGTGAGGCCCACGGCACGATCCCGCCGACCTCAACCATCGGCACCCGCGAGGCCTTGTCCTGGGTCACGCTTGAAGGGGCTCGCATGCTCAAGGCCGAACACCGCATCGGCTCACTGGCGCCGGGCAAACAAGCCGACCTGGTGCTGGTCCGTGCCACCGATCTGAACATGCAGCCGGTGCACGATGTCGTCAACACCGTCGTGATGCAGACCTCCCTGGCCAACATCGACAGTGTCATGGTGGCCGGTCGCTGGAAGAAGCGCAGTGGGCAGTTGCTGGGTGTGGACCTTCCGCCCATGCTGGCCGCGCTGAGGGCTTCGGGCCAGCGCATCACGCAGGCGCTTGGCCTGGTACCCGCATGAAGGCAGAGACATTCGATCCGACAGTCCAGGAGAACCCATGAAACGCCTGATCGCAACCTTCGTTATCGCCCTGGCTGCTTGCGCGGCGCTTGCGCAGGTTTACCCGGCCAAGCCTATCCGCTTCATTGTCCCCTTCACGGCCGGCAGCGGCACCGACATCATCGCCCGCACATTGGGCGAAGCCATGAGCAAGAGCATGGGCCAGCCAATCGTCATCGACAACAAGCCGGGCGCCGGCGGCACGATCGGCGCGGCCCAGGTGGCCAAGAGCGAGCCCGATGGCTACACGGTGCTGATCCATTCGTCCGGCCATGCGCTGAACCCTGCCATCTACCCCAATCTGTCCTATGACACGCTGAAGGACCTCACCGGCGTGACAACGTTGGCGGCGCTGCCCAACGTGATGGTGGTCTCGCCGGAACGCGGCTGGAAGACGGTTGCCGACGTGATAGCGGCGGCCAAAGCCAGGCCTGGCCAGCTGAATTACGCGTCGGCGGGCGTCGGCAGCGCTACCCACATGAATGCCGAAAAATTCAAGCTCCAGGCGGGCATCGACGCGGTGCACGTCCCGTTCAAGGGTACACCCGAGGCCATCACCGACGTGATCGGCGGACGCGATGACTGGTTTTTCGCGCCGCTGCTGGCGGCACTGCCGCTCATCCGGGACGGCAAGCTGCAGGCCCTGGCCGTGAGCACGCCGACGCGCGCGCCCACGTTGCCGCAAGTCCCCACCACGGTCGAAGCCGGTGTGCCCGGTTCGGACTACACCTTCTGGGTCGGGATGATCGTGCCGGCGGCGACGCCGGCCGCCGTCGTCAAGCGCCTTAACGAGGAGGTGCTCAAGGCGCTGGCCAACCCCGATGTGAAGGAACGCATGGCCAAGCTGGGCGCCGATCCTTTCCCGCTATCGCCCGAGGCCTTCAATGCCTACATCCGCACCGAGATGGATTCGGCCGCGCGAATAGCCAAGGCCGCCAATCTGAAGGCGCAATGAGCGCGCGATGAAGATCCACCTCATCGGCGCCGGCAAGATGGGCCTGCCCATGGGGGTGCACCTGCACCACGCAGGGCACGACGTCAGCATCGCCGATTCCAGCCACGCACGCCTTGAGCTGGCACGCGAGGCCGGTCTGGCGGTGGCGCCCGGCGCCGACGCACTGGCGATGGCCGACGTGATCATGTCGTCGTTGCCCGACGACAACGCCTTGCTGCTGGTTGGCCGCGAGGTGGCGCAGCACGCGGGGCAGGGCACTGTCTACGTGGACACCAGCACCGTTTCGCAGCAGGCGTCGGCCCGGGTGGCGCGAGCCTGCGAGGAAAGCGGCGTACCTTATCTTCGGGCCACGGTTTCGGGCAACAACCGGATGGCCGAGGCGGCACAACTCACTGTCATGGCCTCTGGCCCGCGCGCGGCCTACGACGCGGTCCTGCCCCTGTTCAAGGTGCTCGGCCCGAGCCAGTTCTGGTTGGGCGAGGGCGAGCAGGCGCGCCTGATGAAGCTGGTGGTCAACCTGATGATCGCCCAGACCAGCGCGATGTTGGCCGAGGCGCTTGCGTTGGGCCGCAAGGGTGGCCTGGACTGGCAGGACATGTGGACCGTGCTGAGTGCCAGTGCGGTGGGCTCACCCATCCTCAAGGCCAAATCGGCACAACTGGCGCGGCGCGACTTTGCACCGACTTTCACGGTGGAGCAGATGATCAAGGACGTCACATTGATCCTGGAGGCTGCCGCCACCAGCCACGTCCCCCTGCCTCAGACGGGCCTGACGCTGCAGCTGCTGCATGCCGCGCAGGCGCAGGGCGACGGCAATCAGGACTATGCGGCCATCATCAAGACCGTCGAACGCAGCGCCGGCCTGGAGACCGACCTGTGAAGGATTTCGTCTACAACGGCCAGCCGGCGCGCGTCGTGTTCGGCGTCGGATCCCTCGCGCATCTTGGCCGGGAAATCGAGACGCTCGGTGCCCGCAAGGCGCTGGTGCTTTGCACGCCCGAGCAGCGCGCTTGCGCCGAAAACGTGGCCGACCTGCTGGGGGCACGCTCAGCCGGCATATTTGATCGCGCCGTCATGCACGTGCCGATCGAGACCGCGCGCGAGGCACGGGAAGTGGCACGACGACTGGGCGCCGATTGTGCCGTGGCAGTTGGCGGCGGCTCAACCACCGGCCTGGGCAAAGCCATCGCGATGGATTCGGGTCTGCCGATCATTGCGATTCCAACGACCTATGCCGGCAGCGAGATGACACCGATCTACGGCATCACCGAAGGCGGACTGAAGAAGACCGGCAAGGACCCGCGGGTGCTGCCGCGGGCCGTGATCTACGACCCGGAACTCACACGGACGCTGCCGGCGGACCTGAGCGTGACCAGCGGCATCAATGCCATCGCGCATGCGGCGGAAGGCCTGTACGCGGTCGACGGCAACCCCATCATGGACCTGATGGCCCAAGAGGGCATCGCCGCCCTGGGACAGGCCTTGCCCGCAATCCATGCCAACCCCGCCGATATCGAAGCGCGTGGCCTGGCACTGTATGGAGCCTGGCTGTGCGGCACGGTGCTGGGCAACGTTGGGATGGCGCTGCACCACAAGCTGTGCCACGCGCTTGGCGGCAGTTTCAACCTGCCCCATGCACAGACGCACACCATCATGCTGCCACATGCGCTGGCCTACAACGCCGGTGCCGCGCCGCGAGCGATGCAGCAGATCGCCCGCGCGCTTGGCGGCGCCAGCGCGGCGCAAGCGGTCTTCGATCTGGCCAAGGGCAACGGGGCACCCGTGGCCCTGAAGGAGATCGGGATGAAGCCGGACGATCTGGATCGCGCGTGTGAGATCGCCCTTCAGAACCAGTACCCAAACCCCAGGCTGCTGGAGCGCGCGTCCTTGCGCCAGCTTCTGCAGGATGCGTTCGAAGGCACGCGGCCTGCCGCTTAAGATGGCGACCGTGATGAATATCGAACCGATCCTTGCGGTCACGCGGCGGCTGGCCGCTCCATTCGACCTGCTCACCATGCTCGAGGAGGTGGTGGCTGCGGCCAAACAGGTGCTCGATGCGGAACGTGGTTCGGTCTGGCTGTACGAGCGCGAAACCCACGAACTGGTGCTTCAGGTGTCCACGGGCCTGGCCCAGGTCCGGGTGCCGGCCGACGCCGGCCTGGTAGGCAGTTGCGCGCGCGACCGGCAAATCATCAACGTTCGGGACTGCTACGCTGATCCGCGCTTCAACCCGCAGTTCGACCGTCAGGGCAACTTCCGCACCCGCTGCATGCTGACGTTGCCGCTGGTCGACCACAAGGACATGCTGGTCGGCGTGCTGCAGGTCCTGAACAAGGTTGATGGTGTCTTCGGCGAATCCGATGAAGCGTTGGCCAGTTCGCTGGCGGCGCAATGTGCCGTGGCGCTCCAGCGCGCCCAGATGACTGGAGCCCTGATCGAAGGCGAGAAGATGCGCCGCGAGCTCGAAATGGCGCGGCTGGTGCAGCAGAGCTCGTTGCCCTCGACGATGCCGACGATAGCTGGGTATGACGTATTCGGCACCTCGGTGCCGGCGGACTTGACCGGCGGCGACACCTTCGACGTGGCCCTGACGGACGCCGGCCTGCTCGTGGTGCTGGGCGACGCGACGGGGCATGGGCTTGCGCCTGCCCTGCACGTCACGCAGATGCACGCCATGCTGCGCATGGCCATGCGGCTGGGCGCAGACCTCGACACGGCGTGCTTCCACCTTAACAACCAGCTGGCCGAAACGCTGCCCGATGACCGTTTCATCACGGCGTTCATCGGTCTGCTCGACACCTCCGGCCATGGCCTTCGCTACCACAGTGCCGGGCAGGCACCGATCCTCCAGTTCGACGCCACGCACGACGCATGGCAGCTCTACAAACCCACCGGGTTTCCGCTGGCCGCGATGGCGATGCCCGCGGCCAAACGCGCAAGATCGATCGATATCGCCGCGGGTGACATCCTTGTGCTTCTGACGGATGGCGTCTACGAATGTCATGACCCGGCAGGTGACATGTTTGGCGAGGCGCGGGTCTGCGCGATCATCCGCGAGCACTGCTTCCAGCCGCTCGAGAAAATGACCGAGTCGCTGCTGACAGCGGTGCGTGCGTTTTCACAGGGTGCCCCCCAGGAAGACGACATCACGGTGCTTCTGGTGCGCCGACAGCTGACCGGGACCACACAGACCTTCGCCCGATCCTACGAGTCGCTGGACGCGGTGTTCGGTGCCATCGAGTCCGCCTTTGCGACGTGGGAAATCGACCGGTCCTTGCTGATGGCGGTGAACTTCACGGTCGAGGAGCTATTTACCAATATGGTGAAGTACAGCACGATGAGTGCATCGCCCATCGACATGGAGATTCGGGGATTTGCCGGCGGCGTCGAGGTGACGCTGATCGATCGGGACGTCGACCGATTCGATGTCACACAGGCGCCGGACGTCGACGTGCACCGCCCCATTGAGGAGCGCAAGCCTGGCGGGCTGGGCTTGCATCTGATTCGCCGGATGGTGGATTCCATCGAGTACGAGTACGATCCGGCATCCCGTGTGAGCAGGACGCGCTTCAGCAAGTTGAGGCCCGCGTCCTGACTCCATGGAATTATTGCCAGTAAGTTTCAATTGAGTACGGAGGGAGATCCATGCTCACGTTAGAGTTCAGCGCCGATGGCGCGGTGATGGTAGCTGGCCGACTGGATGCGGCGCAAAGTCCGGCCGCGCAGCAGTTTCTCGATGGGACCTCCGGCAAGGTCACGCTGGAGTGCGGTCGCCTTGAATATGTTTCGAGCGCCGGCCTGGGAGTGCTGCTCAAGACCCAGAAGCGCCTGATGGCCGACGGTGGCGGGCTATGCCTGACGGGGGTCAATGCCCACATCCGGGACATTCTCGAATACTCTGGCTTCGACAGCATCCTGGAGATCAGGGCCAGCCCCTGAAACAGCGACCACCAACTTTTCATGTCGCCGCGCGTACTTGAATCGGATGAGCCGGATTTGGCGCTGCTGGCGCGGTTCCGGCAGGGTGACCGGTCCGCGTTTGCAGTACTGGTCTCCAGGTACCAGAAACCGCTTTTTAATGCGGCGTTCCGGGTGGTGGGTAACGCCTCGGATGCCGCGGACGTGACGCAGGTGGTGTTCCTGCGGACCGTCGAACGATTGGATGACTATGACACGAAGTACAAGTTCTTCAGCTGGATCTACCGCATTGCGGTCAATGAGTCCATCGATTTGCTGCGTCGCACCAATCGAGAAGAGCCACTCGAGGAAGACGCCGACTTCGCTTCGCCTGAGTCGGCTGGCCCAGAATCGCACTACGAATCCCAGCAGTTGTCTGACCGGGTACAACGGGCTTTGATGAGCATGAAGACCGACCACAGAATCGTGCTGACGCTGCGGCACTTCTCCGAGCTGAGCTACCAGGAGATCAGCACAATCCTCGCCATCGACGAAAAGACGGTGAAATCGCGGCTGTTCGAGGCGCGCCAGCGCATGGCCGCCCAACTGGGGGACCTGCGGCCATGACCGAACCCACCTTTCATGAGCTGGCCATCTCCGTCCTTGACGGCGACGCCACGCCAGACCAGCAGGAGCGGCTGCAGGCGTTCCTCGGCTCCTATCCCGAATTGCGGACGCAGTTCGAGGCCATGAAGGCGACCCAGCTGCTGCTTTGGCAGGTCGAGCCGCTGGAGCCGCCGGCAGGCCTTGTTGATTCCGTGATGGCAGAGATATCATCTCGCGATGCCATTTCTGGCGGCGGTCACCAACTTTTTCGCGACTCGGCCGTAAATGGTGTACGGGCGGGCAGATTCCTCCCCGCTGGTTCGGTGAAAGCCGTTTCACCAATCGAGCATTTGTTCCAGTTCCTAGATTACTTGAAGGAGAACGTGATGGGCGATCAGAAGAGCGGTTTTTTCAGTGGCACCAAGGGTCGCATGCTTGCGGGTGGCGGCATTGCGCTGGCCGCGCTGGTCGTGATCTCGACCCAGGTTGATTTCGGCGGTACGGGGCAGAGCACCTCCGGCACGATTGCACCGGCCGAGCGGTATCGTTCCAGCCAGGCGCCGGATGCCAACGTCCAGGCGGGCTCTGGTGGGCAAGGCAAGTCGAATCAGATCGATGTCGGTGTTGGCAGCTCGTTGGCCAACTCGGCGGCGAACACTGCAGCCAATTCGGCGGCCAATTCGGCAGCCAACTCGGCAGCCAATTCGGCGGCCAATTCGGCAGCCAATTCGGCAGCCAATTCGGCAGCCAATTCGGCAGCCAATTCGGCAGCCAATTCGGCAGCCAATTCGGCAGCCAATTCGG
>JANYAN010000069.1 GCA_025361305.1 Burkholderiales bacterium | reverse complement strand
TCTCCTTAATCAGAGGGGACCGAGCAACAAGTTGGTCCGTCCCCAGGCAGCTCAATGCCTTCTGCCCTTGAAATCAACAATCGCCGCCAGGCGGGCTTCCCTGAGCTCGTCCAGCGCAAACCCCAGAACCTGCATCGGCGCAGGCCCCTTCTTCTTGCTCACCTTGCGCCCGGGCTTGCCCGGTGGCGCATCGCTCCAGGCGATCTGCCAGCCACCGGCAGGCGCCCGTTCCAGCGCACCCCGAAACTTCTTGCGGCTTGGGCTTACTTGCCCCGCCGCCGCGGCCCCCATGGGCGCCCTCAGCGTGATGTCGACCACCTGGCCGGCAAAGCGCTCGAAATCCTTCTCGGTGCGTAACGGCCGATCCAGCCCCGGTGACGACACCTCGAGCCGCTTGTACTCGGTTGCCTCGACTTCCAGCGCGAACTGCAGCTGGCGGGTGACCTTCTCGCAATCCTCGACATTGACAAATTGCGGGGCGCCGGCCTGCCACGGCAGATCGATCGTGATGCGCAGCAATCCACCGGCGGAACGCTGGATCTCCACCAGTTCGTAACCCAGACCGGTTACGGTTTGCTCGACGATTTCCTGCAATGCCACTGCTCGCGCTTGTTCCCAAAAAAGCGTTCGACCAAAAAAAACGGGCGGTTGGTACCCGCCCGTTTGGTCGTGAAGCAAGGATTGTACCGTGTAAATCGTTGATTTGCAATGAATCGGGGGGCGGTTTCGCGGGATTTCGCCCCGCCTATGGCAACACCTATTCGCCGACAGGTCCGCGCAGGACTTTGACCTGCGAGCGCAGCTTCTTGCCCTCCAGCCGGCGCCTCATGGAGGCGCGGGTGGGTTGGGTTGGGCGCCGCAGCCGTGGCGGCGTTGCCACACTGTCCACCAGTTCCTGCAGCCGTCCAAAGGCCTCCGCCCGGTTCATATCCTGGCTGCGATGGGTCTGGGCTTTGATGACGAGCACGCCGTCGCGGGTGATCCGCTGGTCGGCAAGGGCCAGCAACCGTGCCTTGTGGTCGTCAGCCAGCGAAGAGTTGCGGATGTTGAAGCGCAGGTGAATTGCGCTGGACACCTTGTTGACGTTCTGACCGCCGGCGCCTTGCGAACGGACGGCCGAGATCTCCACGTCGGACTCGGGAATTGTACTGCGCGGGCTGTCGGCAGGCATGGACGTCAGGCTTTGGAATCTCGCATGCGACAATTCTGCACACACTTTTTCACAAAGCGACCTATGGGATTCCTGACGGGCAAGAAATTGTTGATCACCGGCGTGTTGTCCAACCGCTCGATCGCCTACGGCATTGCAAGGGCTTGCCATCAGCAAGGTGCCGAGCTGGCTTTCAGCTATGTAGGCGAGCGCTTCAAGGAACGCATCACCGAATTCGCGGGCGAATTCGGCTCCAGCCTGATATTCGATTGTGATGTCGGCGACGACGCGCAGGTCGAGAAGCTGTTCACCGACCTGTCGCGAAGCTGGCCCCGGTTCGACGGCCTGGTGCACAGCATCGGCTATGCGCCGCGCGAGGCCATCGCAGGCAATTTCCTGGACGGATTGTCGCGGGATGCGTTTCGCATCGCCCACGACATCAGCGCCTACAGCTTTCCCGCCTTGGCAAAGGCCGCCCTGCCCTTCCTGAACGACCGTTCGGCATTGCTGACCCTGACCTACCTCGGCGCAGTACGCACCGTCCCCAACTACAACACGATGGGACTGGCCAAGGCCAGCCTTGAGGCGTCTGTGCGTTACCTGGCCGAGGCCGTGGGTCACCTGCCTGATGGGCGTTGCATCAGGGCCAACGGCATCAGCGCCGGGCCGATCAAGACACTGGCGGCCAGCGGCATCAAGGATTTCGGCAAGCTGCTCAACATAGTTGCCAGCGGGTCTCCCCTGCGCCGAAATGTGACGATCGAAGATGTCGGCAACGTAGCGGCGTTCCTGCTCAGCGACCTGGCTGCCGGCATGACGGCCGAAATCGTCTACGTGGATGGGGGCTTCAGCCAGACGGCGGTGGCAGTCGTCGAAAACTGAGAGTGCTTTGGCACGGTCAGGAATTGCGGAAGAGATGAGCGAAGCTGCGACTGACCTCAAGCACTTCGCGATGGCCGTGCAGGCTGACCCGCTGG
>JANYAN010000530.1 GCA_025361305.1 Burkholderiales bacterium | reverse complement strand
AACTGATTCTGTACAGGCGCGGCGTGCAGGTCACCAGCGGCAATGCCCTGGCGGCGCGCCTGGCCAAGTCGGCGCTGGACCTGGGCATTCCGATCCACACCAGTACCGGCGCCAGGGAACTGCTGCGATCCGACGGTCGTGTGACCGGTGCCCTGGTGCAGGGTGAGGGTGGGCAGCAGCGCATCACCGCGCGCCGTGGCGTTGTGCTGGCATGCGGCGGTTTCTCGCATGACCTGGAACGCCTCAAGAAAGCGTTCCCGCACGTGGCCCGCGGCGCCGAGCACTTCTCGCCCGTCCCGTCCAGCAATACGGGCGATGGCGGCCGTATGGCCGAGCGGGCCGGTGGCAGTGTTGATATCCGGTTAAGTTCTGCAGCGGCCTGGATGCCGACCTCCAAGGTGCCGATGGGCAGCGGGCAGTTTGGCGCCTTTCCCCACCTGCTGGATCGTTACAAGCCGGGCATCATCGGCGTGACTCGCGGCGGTGCGCGATTCACCAATGAGTCGAACTCTTACCACGACGTCGGCGCCGCCATGATCGAGGCCTGTCGCAACGAGGCGGAAACAGCGATGTGGCTGATCTGCGACCAGGCCACCATCGCCAAATACGGCCTGGGCTATGCCAAGCCCGCACCCATTCCGCTCGGCTCGCTGATTCGCAGCGGCTATCTGGTCAAGGGCGCCACCCTGAAAGATCTGGCTGCCAAGGCAGGAATTGACGCGGCCGGGCTTGAGGCAACAGTGGCGCGCTACAACATCGGCGCGCAGCGCGGCGAAGACACCGATTTCGGCCGCGGCGGGACCTGCTTCAACCGCTACCTCGCCGACCCGGATAACAAGCCCAATCCCTGCGTGGCGCCCATCGGCAAGGGGCCGTATTACGCACTGAAGGTGGTGGTGGGCGACCTTGGGACATTCGACGGCATTGCTACCGACGTGGTGGGCCGCGTGCTGGGCAGCGGGCGCCAGCCCATCCCCGGCCTGTACGCAGTGGGAAATGACCGTGCCAGCGTCATGGGCGGCAACTATCCGGGCGCGGGCATCACGCTTGGGCCCATCATGACCTTCGGCTACATTACCGGCCGCCATCTGGCTGGCGTGGACATGAAGCCCGCTGCGCCCGTCACCCAACCTGAGGAAAGCCATGCCGTTCCCGCCTAAGCCCCTGGTCGACCATCGCATCTATACGATCAAGCCGCGCAGGATGCCCGAGTTCCTTGAGGTGTTCGACCGGCTTGCCATGCCCGTGTTGCAGAAGACGCTGGGCACGCCCCTGGGCTTCTACCAGAGCCTGGTGGGGCCGCTGAACCAGGTGGTGCACTTGTGGGGCTATGACGATCTGGTCGACTACGAGCGCCGTTGCCATGCGCGCGATACGCACCCCGATTTTCCGGCCTACCTTGCCGCCTCCGAACACCTGATCGTCGCGCAAGAGACGCGCCTTATCCGCCGCGTCGACCTGCCCAGCTTGCAGTGAATGAAGGGTTGGGGTCGGGGGCGGGGCGGGGGCGGGAGCGGGTACCGGACGCAGAGGACGCAAAGATTACGCAAAGGGCGCAAAAGAAAATCGAAAACTGATTCGAGAGCTA
The DNA here is from genome assembly GCA_025361305.1 of Burkholderiales bacterium. Classification (GTDB taxonomy): domain Bacteria; phylum Pseudomonadota; class Gammaproteobacteria; order Burkholderiales; family Burkholderiaceae_C; genus Ramlibacter. The sequence continues at coordinate 3,579 of JANYAN010000530.1, read as the reverse complement.
CTTCCTCGCAAACAAGGGCTGCTCGAAATGGGCAACGCGGGTAGGTCGCCCCGCCATGCAAACCTCGCGGAACTGGTACAGAACCGCTGCAGTTGGCGCGGCGATGGAGTGATCGCCCAGTGGCATGCGAAGTACCGGATGATCGCTGTCCTCGATAGCGTCCAGCAGTGGCGCGTCGACGCGCATGAATTCTTGCAGCGGGATGCGGTGGATGCTGGCCACTTCGGCGGGATTGCCGGTGAGTTTGCGCGCTGCTCCGGCCCAGACAACCACGGGGGTGATGATGAAGCCGGAACGGGTGGCGAAATCGTCGAGTCGCCCCAATATGGCGCCGGCCTCCAGTCGCAAGCCAACTTCTTCGTCGAGTTCTCGCAGCGCGGCCTGCTCCGGCGTCTCACCGGCATCGATGCGGCCACCGGGCAGGGCCCACTGGCCAGCGTGGCTCCCCAGGCCAAGAGAGCGTCGCGTCAGAATCAGCGCAGCCTGCGTGCTCCACCGGTCGGGTGGGGCGATCCCTGGTAGTTCTGCGCCCGTGCCTTCTTCAACCACGGCAATCGCCACAGCGGCCGCAGCGTGACTGCGCATAGCGGCGACTGACCGGATCTTGAAGCCGCGCAGGGCCGATTCGAACCGGCTGCGCAGAACCGTGTCGCAATGGAGGGCCTGTCCGGCGTGCTCTACCACTTGTTGCGCAGTTCCCTCAGCTTGGAAAACACTGTCTTCGCGTCGGGCTTTTCCGGCAGGTCCGGGAAGTCTTCGCGCAGCCGCGCGATCACGCCCGGGCTGTCCAGACGCATGAAGGTGTTGAATCGCTTTTCTTCATCCAGGGTCGTGACCTTGGCCTGAGCGGGGTCGTGGCCGGATACCTGGGGTAACAGCGCGGCCGCAGCCTCATTGCCCGGCTCGCGCGAGAGCGTGAACTTCAGGTTGTTCTCGATGTAGTCGTGTCCGGGGTAGACCCGCGTGTTGCCGGGCAGCCGTGCCAGCTGGTCGGCAAAGGTAGCGTACAGATCGTTGACATCGCCGCCGTTGTGAACGTTACCGGCGCCGGCGTTGAACAGCGTGTCGCCCGAAAACAGCGCCGGCTGTTCGGTGTGCGAGCGCAGGCAGATATGGCACAGGGTGTGGCCCGGCGTATCCATGCACTCGAGCTCCACATGCTTGCCCACCTTGATCACATCGCCGGCCTTGACGCCGCGGTCCACGCCCGGAATGCGGCCGGCGGCGCGATGGTGTGCAATCACCTTGGCGCCCGTGGCCGCCACCACGGCAGCGTTGCCGCCGGTATGGTCATGGTGCTCGTGCGTGTTCAGGATCTGTGTGATCTGCCAGCCTTTGACCCGGGCCGTGGCCAGGGTTTTCTCGTGGTCAAGCGGGTCGATCGCAAGGGCTTCTCCGGTGTCGGGGCAGGCAATCAGATAGTTGAAATTGCGCAGCGCGTTGGCGGTCCAGATTCGCTCGACGAGCATGGGGTATTCCTTCGCAGTAACGGGGCGGCGACTGAGAACCATTGTAGGCGGCGTGGTTGAGAGACGCAGCCTGGGCCTGCGCCTGTCGTCTGGCTTGTCCTACAGGGCACGCCCGGCGCGCGGCCTAGCATGATTGAATGAACGCACGCATTTCCCCGCTGGTCCTGTCGGTCGATGCCAGGTTGCGATCGCGGCCGCAGCAGCATGATTCGCTGTGCGCCGAGGCGCAGGCGGATTACCAGCGTCTGCGCCATGCCTATGCAAAGGTCGCGCGCGACGAACCCGGTCACGAGGTAGCGTTCGCGATGATCGGCGCCGACATGGATCGGGCCTATGCCCGTCTGCAGATGCTGCTGGGCCGCCCGGCGCCTGTCACCGACGCATCGCCAGTGGACCGACGATTACCCCACCGCTGAATCATGCCAGGCCCTCGCCCAGCAGGCCTGGCACATCGTCGTCCCAGCCGGCTGCCGGCGTTGCCTTTGACAATGCCATCCATGCGTGGGCCGTCGGCGTGGGTTGCAGCCTACCGTCTGCCAACGGGCACCCGGAGCAAACCGGTGGACAGAGCGGTCCCGCAGACGATGATGGCACCGCAGAACAGCATCCAGCCGGTGACCGCTTCGCCCAGGAACAGACCGCCATAGAGCATGGCGAACACCGGGACCACAAAGGTGACCGTTACGGCACGCGCAGGCCCGAGCTGATCGATCAGGCGGAAGTAAAGGACGTAGGCTACACCGGTGCAAAGCACGCCGACCATGATCACCGCGAGCCAGGCCTTCATGCCGGGCATGCCGGCTGGCCAGAGCCACAGCGCCGGCACGGCCAGGCCGAGAGTGGCGCCCAGCTGGCTGCCGGTGGCGGCCACCAGCGACGGGACACCCGTGAGATAGCGCTTGGCCGAGTTGGCTGCCACGGCGTAGAACAGCGTGGCCACCAGGCAGGCCAGCACTGCCCATCCGGGTGCGAGCCCCGAGGCGTCAGGCTTGAAGCTGGCTTTGTCCCACGCCAGCATGGCTACGCCCAGGAAACCGATCGCCAGGCCAAGCACGCGCGAGCCGGTCGGCCGGTCTTTCAGCCACAACCAGGCCACCACCGCGCCGAACAAGGGGACTGTGGCGTTCAGGATGGCGGACAGTCCTGTCGTGATCGATAGCAGCGAGTAAGCGAACAGCGCGAACGGGATGGCTGAATTGAGCATCCCGATGACCACCAGGCCCCTCCAGTGCCGCTTCAAGTGCTGGCCCTGCCCGCGCATCCACAGCAGCGGTAGCAGGACGATTGATGCGATGGCTACACGGACGAACGCCGTGGGCATCGTGCCGAACTCCACGACCGCCAGCCGCATGAACAGGAACGAGGCGCCCCAGATGGCCGACAGCAGCAGAAAGTCGAACATCCAGCGGCGCCCGGGCGGGGCCATACCAGAGCCCGGTGCCTGCTTCAAAGCGCGCCTTCGAGTTGCAGCAAGGCGCTCTTGCGCTCCAGCCCTCCGGCGTAGCCTGTCAGCGACCCGTCGCGCCCCACGACGCGATGGCAGGGCACCACGATGCTGACGGGGTTGCGGCCCACGGCCGCGCCGACGGCCCGCACCGCCGCCGGCCTGCCGATGCGCTGGCTCAGTGTGCCGTAGCTGGTGGTGTCGCCTGGCGCAATCGCCAGCAAGGCATGCCAGACACTCTGCTGGAACTCGGTGCCGCCCTGCAGATCCAGCGGCAGATCGAATGCGCGGCGCTGTCCGGCGAAATATTCGTCAAGCTGGATGATGGCCTGGCGAAGCAACGGATGGTCGGGCCGCACCGGCCAGGCGGAGTCGTCTGGCAAATGGCGCTGGCCCTCGAACCAGATGCCGGCCAGGCCGAGATCTGTGGCGGCGACGATCATCGGACCCAGTGGCCCGGTGTGCCGGGTCTGGACGGTGGATACATGAAATTTCATGGATTGGGTGCTCCTGGTGATTGTCTTACGGCATGGCGCTCCATGCGCGGATCACGGCATAGCTGCGCCAGGGCTTCCATGCCTGTGAAGCGGCCAGCGCCTCGCGTGCCGGATTGCGGGCGCCCTGGACGCCCAGCGCCTTGTGCAGCGCCACGTCGCCGGCGGGAAA
>JANYAN010000526.1 GCA_025361305.1 Burkholderiales bacterium | reverse complement strand
AGTCGTCCGCCGGCTTGGCCAGCACCAAGGCCGCGGGTGACGCAGCCTGGCCATCCTTACCCAGCACCACCACCTGGCGGACGTTCTCCAGCGTGGCCAGAACTTCCTGCAACCGGGGTGCCAGCTCTTCGTCGACGATGGCCAGACTGGCATCGCCGTGCGTGAAGTAGTAGCGCAGCAGGTCGCCGCGTGCAGCGGTGTTGATCGGCACGGCCACGGCGCCAAGCTTGCCTAGCGCCAGGAACAGGGCCAGGTGCTCTGCCGAATTGCCCAGCAGCATGCCGACGTGATGGCCCTTCTCGACGCCGACACCGCGCAGTGCATGCGCCGCGCGGTTGACCAGCGCGTCCAGCTGCGCATACGTCCATTGGCGGCCTGTCCACAGTTCAGTCAGGAAGAGCTTGCCGCCGTGGCGCTCGCACTGGCGCGCAAGCACCTGCGAGACGGTCAGCTCCCGCAGGTCGAAAGTGTCGTTCATAGAGACCCCCGGGGCCCGGGTATCCAGCGCATCATCCGCACTCCTTATGCTGTCACCGACAGTATAGCGCTTGTGCTACCATTGGTCCATCCATTGAAATAAAGAATCTTTTACGGGCACGTCCATGACAGATCGAACACTCCGGGGTCGCGTTGCCATCGTGGGCATCGGCGAAACCACCTACTACAAGCACAGCCAGTCGCCCGACGCCGAGTTCAAGCTCGCGCTCAAGGCGGTGCTGGCCGCCAGCAAGGACGCGGGCGTCGACCCCAAGGACATCGATGGCTGGGCCTCGTACAGCAACGACCGCAGCGACCCCTCGCGGCTGGCGGCGGCACTGGGCACCCGGCAGCTACGCTCGACCACGATGCAGTGGGGCGGTGGCGGTGGTGGCAATTGCGCTGCCGTGGCCAATGGCGCCGCGGCAATCGCCTCGGGCCTGGCCGATTGCGTGGTGGCTTTCCGTTCGCTGGCCCAGGGCCAGTTCGGCCGGTTCGGCAAGGCACCGACAGCGCCCACGATCTCGGGCGACATGGCCTGGCAGGCGCCGTATGGCGTGCTGTCACCTGGCCAGAAGTTCGCCATGAAAGCGATGCGCTTCATGCACGAGCATGGTGTCAGGCAAGAGGCGTTGCGCGCCATTGCCATGGCCTCCTACCATCACGCGCAGTCCAATCCGCGCGCCGTCATGTACGGCAAGCCGCTGGACGAAGCCAAATACGACGCCTCCCGCTGGATCGTCGAGCCGTTCCACCTGTTCGATTGCTGCATGGAAAACGACGGCGCCGCTGCCGTCATCATGGTGCCGGCGGAGCGCGCAAAAGATTTTCCGAACAAGCCGGTCTATATCCTGGGTGCCGCCACCGGCTCGGACAGCCGCGTGGCGGCCATGCCGCACAACGCGCCGAACTACGCCAGTTCCAGCTTCGCCACCGTGGCGCCCAACATGTGGCGCATGGCTGGCCTGAGCCCCAGGGACGTGGGTGCGGTGCAAAGCTACGAAAACTTCACTGGCGGCGTACTCATGGCGCTGTGCGAGCATGGCTTCTTCAGGCCGGATGAGGCCAATGAATTCCTGCAACTTGAGAACCTGCTGGCGCCCTCGGGCAAGATGCCGCTGAACACCAGCGGTGGCAACCTGGCCGAGTGCTACATGCACGGCTTCGAACTGGTGCTCGAGGCCGTACGCCAGGTGCGCGGCACCTCCACGGCCCAGGCACCCCGCAACGATGTGGCGTTGGTGATCGGCGGCCCGATGGTCACCCCGGTGAGCAATCTTCTACTTGGCTCGGAGGCAACACTGTGAGCGCTACAACTGAGTCCTACCTGCCTCCCGGCCTGCCTATACCCGTGCCTGAGGGCGATGGCCTGTCCGCGCCGTTCTGGAACGGCCTGCGCGGCAATCGCGTCATGGTGCAACACTGCAAATCGTGCGGTACCTGGCAACACGGCCCCGAGTGGCTGTGCCATCAGTGCCATGCCTTCGACCCCGCGTGGGAAGAAACTGCGCCACGTGGCCGCATCTACAGCTGGGAAAGGGTCTGGCACCCCGTCCATGCCTGCCTGAACGGGCACGGAGCCTACCTCGTGGTGGTGGTTGAACTGCCTGGTGCCGGCAATGTGCGCATGCTGGGCAACCTGCTGGGTGACCCGAATACGCCAGTGCGCATCGGCGCCGAAGTGGAAGGCGTGTTTGAACACCACGAGCAGGCGAACCCGCCATTTACCCTTTTGCAGTGGCGGTACTTCCTGTAGTTATCCAATTCGGACATCCGGACGCAGAGGACGCAAAAACTACGCAAAGGACGCAAAAAAAGACAAATCAGGGATTGGAGAAGATCCCATCAGATCTTTGGTTTCCTTTTGCGTTCTTTGCGTAACCTTTGCGTCCTCTGCGTCCTGCATTTAAGGGAGAAACGCGCAGTCAGGCACTAACCGACGACAACCCGGCGCTCGAGAGCCCGCGCGAAACCCCATCCGCACAGGGGCAACGCAATGGCCGCTGCGAGCAGCACGGGCGCATAGCCGACGTGATCTACCGTATAGCCCGCCAAAGTAACACCGAGCGCCTGTCCGGCGAACAGGCAGAACGCAAACAAGGCCACGGCAGTGCCTCGGGCCGCGGGCACCATCTGGGTCGCATGGGTCTGTAGCGTGTTGTGAAACAGGTAGGCGCCAAAGCCCACCAGCAGGGCTATCGGCCCGGCCAGCAGTGCCAGTGGCGACAGCCACCAGGCCACGAAGCCGCCACCCATCAGCAGGCCGCCGCCCAAGACCATGCGCCGCTCGCCATAGCGGATCACGATGCGGCGTGCCGTCAGTGCATAGGCCAGGCCACCCACGGCATACAGGGCCACCAGCGCCGAGGCGGCGGAGACAGAAAGGCCGTAGTGCAGGTGCACATAGGTCGGCAGGTAGCTCATCGGGCCAAGCATGAAGACCCCTTCGGCCAGCACCGTCGCCAGCACCACGCGGGCCCACGGCACCTGCAATACGGCCAGCAACTGGCGGCCAAAGCTGGCGGTGGAGCGCGTGTCTGCGCTTGCGGCGCCAACCTTTGCCCGCACCCGCACCCGCGCCAGCAGCAGCGTGGCGACGACGGCATAACCGGCGCTCAACGTGAAGAATGCGCCGCGCCAGCCAAGGGCCGAGTCGGCGAACAGCCCGTCGGCCAGTTGCCCGGCCATCATTCCCGAGAGCGTGCCGGTGAGGAAGCGAGCCAGCGTGGCCTGCCGCTGGTCGTAGGGGACGGTGTCGCCGATCCAGGCCATGGCCAGCGGGATCACCCCGGCGGCGGCCATGCCCCAGGCGACGCGGCTCCACACCAGCGTGTCGAAGCCGGATGACAACGCCGACGCAAGTGAGCCGGCGGCACAACCGAACAAGGCCAGGCACATCACCTGTTGCTTGCCGAAGCGGTCGCCCAGCGGGCCGAACAGCAACTGCATCAGGCCGTACGCGACGGAAAACCAGATGATGACCTGCCCGGCCGCGCCCGGCGTCAGGCTGAAGTCCTGGGCCAGCCGCGGCAGCAGCGAGTCGCAGACCCGCAGCGCTGCGCCACTGAAGAAAGCCGCTGCGGACAGCAGTGCGACGGTGGTTTCACGCGCCGGCGGCGCGGCCGCACTTGTCACGCCCAGCGCGCCAGTACCGCGTCCGCCGTCACCGCAGCGGCTGGCGCCGGACCCTGTACGGCCGATGGAGTGCGCGAGAACCTCGGCGCTGGCGCCGGCTGCGTCACTCCATCGATCTCGACGAACGCTTCGCGTGCCGTGTTGTGCGGGTGGCGGCTGGCCTCGCTTAGCGCAAGCACCGGTGCGTAACAGGCATCGGTGCCCTGCAGCAGCGCCGTCCACTCGTCGCGGCTGCGGGTCTTGAAGATGCGCTCGAACTCGGAACGCAACTGCGGCCACTGGCTGCGCTCGTGCTGTGCTGGACGCAGGGAAGCATCGACGCCCACCCTCTCGCAGAATTCGGCGAAGAACTGCGGCTCGATCGGGCCGATACACAAATGCTTGGCGTCGGCCGATTCATACACACCGTAATAGGGCGCGCCGCCGTCAAGCATGTTGCTGCCTCGCTCTTCACGAAAGTTTCCGCGCAGGCTCTGCGTAACGAAGTTGGTCATCAGCGACAGGACGCCGTCGGTCATCGCGGCGTCGACCACCTGGCCACGGCCCGAGCGCCGGGATTCGTGCAGGGCAGCGAGAACGCCCACCACCAGGTAGAGGCTGCCGCCGCCGTAGTCACCGACCAGGTTCAGCGGCGGTACCGGCGGGCCACCGGCCGGGCCGATCGCGTGCAGGGCGCCGGTGAGGGCGATGTAGTTGATGTCGTGCCCGGCCGCCTGGGCCAGCGGACCGTGCTGGCCCCAGCCAGTCATGCGGCCATACACCAGGCGCGGATTGCGCGCGGCGACCGTGTCCGGGCCCAGGCCCAGGCGCTCCATCACGCCGGGTCGAAAGCCTTCCACCAGCACATCGGCCTGGTCCAGCAGGGCCAGCACCTGTTCGCGCGCGGTGGCGTCCTTGAGGTCGGCCAACACGACCGATCGTCCGCGGCCAGCGATGTTGTGCGGGTCGCCCAGCTTCTTGCCGGGCCGGTCGATGGTGACGACGTCGGCCCCCATGTCGGACAGCAGCATGCAGGCGAAAGGGCCGGGGCCGATGCCCGCGAACTCGATGACGCGCAAGCCCGCCAGCGGGCCGCGGGAAGAAGCAGGGGAGGTAGCCATCAGGAGATCCTTCAAACCGCAAGTTTATGTGCCCGTGCGCAGGTGCCTCTGACCTTGCGTCCGCCGGCCCGGTTAGGGTACAGATTGTAATGGTAAGTCCATTTGCAGATCCTTCGTTTTCGATCCACAATGAATCGCAGGCACGCTGCTATGCTGCGCGGCGGGTCAATCACAGGGGGACAAGAAGATGGAATCGACACAGGAACTGGCTTTTCATCAGGTCAAGACCCGCAGGGTGTTCGAGGAAATCTGTGAGCAGATCCGCCAGCGGCTGGCCACAGGCGCGCTCAAGCCGGGCGACAAGCTGCCGGCCGAACGCGAGCTGGCCCTGGAATTCAAGGTCAGCCGTCCCGCAGTGCGCGAGGCGCTGCGCACCCTGGAGATTTCGGGCATCGTTTCGCTGCAAAAAGGCGTCAAGGGCGGCGCCTTCATCCGCGATGGCAACCCGGCGCTGCTGACGCAGTCGCTGCAGGACCTGATGATCCTGGGCCGCGTCTCGCTGCGCAGCCTGGCCGAAGCGCGGGTGCTGATCAGCGGCGTGGTGATCAAGCTGGCCTGCGAGCGTGGCACAGCCGGGGATTTCCAGGCGATCGAAGACAACATCGACTTCATCGAAAGCAGCGACGACCCGGTCCACCGCGCTGACGCCGGCGTGCTGTTTTTCCGGCTGATCGCTCGCGCCACCCGCAATGAAGTGCTGATGATGCTGGTCGATTCGCTCAGCGACATCATTCGCGTGGTGATCGACAAGACCGGCCGGGTGGGCTGGCCGGGGCTGGTGGCGACGCGCCGACGCATGCTCAAGGCCATGCGCGCCGGCGATTCGGCCGCCGCGATTCGTGCCACCAATGAATACATGGGCGTGGTGCATGAGGGCATGGACGCCGAGCCGATCGAAATCATCCGGCCACGTCGCGCGGTGGCGGCCACGAAGGCGAAGTCAGGGCCAAAGGCCGTCAAGGCCCCGGGCACGCGGGCGGTGCGCGCGCGGGCACGCTGAGTCGCGCTATCGGTCGGTATTCAAGGCCCGTGCGAGATGAGCCAATGAGTCCAGCACACCGCCCACAGCCTGCGCGGTCCGGGCGTCCTTGAGCACGCCGGCTTCGTCGAACGCCTCGTGCGCCTTGCCCAGCGCAAATTGCTGGGGCACCACGATCATCGCGAACGCCATCTGCAGGTATTGGCGCAGGAAGTTCATCGACCGCAGAGCGCCGCCCGCACCCGGTGACGCCGACATCAGGCCCGCAGGCTTGTTGGCGGTGACGGCCAGGCCGGCAGGCCCGGCAGGCGACGCCACGATGCGTGAAACCCAGTCGAATGCGTTGATGACCAGCGGGGTGGGAAAACCGTTGTATTCAGGCGTGACCAGCAGGACACAGTCGCACTCCTGCACCGCCAGAAGTAATCGATGGGCCCCTGCGGGGACGCCTGAGGCCTTTTCCAGGTCGCCGTCGTAAACCGGCAGTTCCAGCGAACGCAGGTCAAGCTGGACTGCGCGCATGCCGGCGGCGCCGGCCATGGCCGCGGCGGCGTCGGCCAGCTTCCGATTGAGCGAGCCTTGCCGGGCGCTGCCCGCAATGACGAGGATATTCAGGTTGTTCATGTTGCTGCTTTCGCGTTGGCCCGCGGGACTTTGGCGCGATTGTGCGGTCACCCGGTCAGGCCTGCACATGGCGGGGCATTGACAAGGTCATTTTAGGCGCTATAATGGTAATACCATTCAAAAGTGAAACGTCTTTTCGTCTGCACCCCACCGAGGAACGCCATGACCGGGATCGTCGTCAACGAAGAAAACAAGTGGCGCCTGCAGACGCCTGGTACCCAGGACTGGGGCGGCTCGCCTCACGCTGGCTCGCCCAACAAGTACATGATGATTTCGGCCGACACCCATGCGGTGGAACCGGGCAATCTGTGGGCTGAACGCATCGAGCCGCAGTACAAGGATCGACTGCCCAAGATGTGGATCGACGACAAGGGCATCCAGTGGCGCAAGATGGAGGCGTCCGAGGAGCCCGATCGACTGGTGCTGTCCCGCCTGGAGGGTGAAGACCTGGCGCGCTCCAAGGCCGGCGCAACCACGCTCAAGGACGGCCCTTCCACCGAAGAGCGCGTGAACGACCTGAAGATGGACGGCGTCGACGGTGAAGTCATTTTCCCCGGCAAAGGCCTGGGCATGTGGTACACGTTCGACCCCCTGTTCGCGCAGGCGCAATGCAAGATCTACAACGACTGGGCCTGGGAAAACTACGGCCCGCGCGTCGAGGAAATGTCGCCCGCTGCGGCCCTGTCCACGGGCGACCTGCCCGGCGCGATCAAGGAAGTCGAACGTTGCCTGAAGATGGGGTTCCGTCACTTCACGCTGCCGTGCAAGCCGCTGTTCGGCCCGCCCAAGACCAACGAGCTGAACTACAACAAGATCGAATTCGATCCGTTGTGGGCGATGTTCCAGGAGGCCGACGTGCCGATCACGTTCCACGTTTCCACCGGCAAGGATCCGCGCACCACGCGTGGCCTGGGCGGCGCGATCGTGAACTATGTTGTGCACTCGCTCTCGCCCACGCTGGAGCCGTTGGTGAACATCTGCGCTTCGGGCGTCATCGACCGCTTCCCGAAGCTGAAGTTCGGCAGCATCGAGGCGGGTATTGGGTGGGTGCCATGGATGCTCGACGCGATGGACGAGGCCTACCTGAAGCACCACTTCTGGGTCAAACCCAAGCTCAAGGCGCTGCCGTCCGACTATTTCCGTGCCAATGGCTTCGCCTCTTTCGGCGAAGACAAGGCCGGGCTGGGGCTGATCGAAGAGTTCGGCCTGCAGGACAACTTCCTCTGGGCCAACGACTACCCGCACCACGAGGGCACCTGGCCGCACTCGGCGCAAGCCATCGAGCGGACCATGGGCGGCCTGACCGAGACCACGCGCCGCAAGGTGCTCGGCGAAAACGCCGCGCGCATTTTCAAGTTCGGCGAAGTGGCCAGGCGTTACAAGTTCGCGCTTTGAGGCCAGGCGAACCCGCGCCATGATCCGTCAGCCCGCCAAAAAGGAAACAAGATGAAGTCCACCCGCCGAAGCGCGCTGGTCCTGGCTGCGGCCATCCTGGCCAGCGCAGCCGCCCTGGCCCAAGGCAGCTATCCCGGCAAACCGATCCGCATCATCGTCCCGTATCCGGCCGGCGGCTTGTCCGATTTCCAGGTGCGGGCGGTGGCGATTCCGTGGGCCAAGCTGCTGGGCCAGCCCATCATTGTGGAGAACAAGCCCGGTGCGTCGGCTGGCATCGGCACGCAGGCCGCGGCCGTGTCGGCGGCCGATGGCTACACGCTGGTTTTCGTGAACAACGGCTTTGTGATCACGCCGCTCCTGAACAAGCAGGCGGGTTACGACCCGATCAAGGATTTCGCACCGCTGTCGGTGGTCTCCACCTCGCCCATGGTGCTGGTGGTCAACAATTCGGTTCCGGCCAAGGACGCCCGCGAGTTCATCAGCTACGCCAAGTCGCTGCCCAACGGCATCGAATACGGCTCCGCCGGCCCGGCATCGTTCGGCCACATGGCCACCGAGCTGTTCGCACAGGCCACCGGCCTGAAGATGCTCCACGTGCCCTACAAGGGTGAAGCACCCATGACGCTGGCCCTGCGCGGAGGCGAAGTCAAGATGCTGATCACCACGCCCTCTTCCTCGATGATGGGCGCCGTGAAGGAAGGCAACCTCAGGCTGCTGGGGGTCGCCTCGAGCCAGCCGTCGCCGCTGCTGCCAGGCGTCAAGCTGATCTCTGATACCGTTCCCGGCTTCACGGCCGAGGTCTGGTTTGGCCTGTTCGCGCCGGCCGGCACGCCTCCCGACGTGATGGCCAAGCTCAATGAGACGCTGGCCAAGGTGATGATCATGCCGGATATCAAGGAAAAATTCGCCGGCGTTGGCGCCACGGCAACGAGCAACTCGCCGGCCGAGTTCAGCCAGATCGTGAAGGCTGAGTCGCTGCGCTGGGCCGACCTGATCCGCAAGACCGGTATCAAGGCGGAGTGAAGCTCAGCTTCGACGTGATGGTTCCCGAATTTCCGGCGCCGCTCAGCCCTTCTGCCGTAACTTCCACAAGGCCATGTAGTTGGCCTGCAGGCGTTCGAGGAACTTCGTCATCTCGGCCACGGCCGCATCCGCATCACGGGCGCGCAGGTGCTTGAGCAGACGCCGGCGCGAGGGCACGGTGTAAGAGTTTTCGCTGGGGCCGATGCGTTCGATGAACTTGCGCATCACTTCCATCACGGCCTCCATCGTGATCTGGATGATCGGGTTGCGCGTGGCAGCTGCCAGGATGGTGTGAAACTGGCTGTGCAGGGCGGCGCGCTGGGCGAAGTCGCCAGCCTTCTGGGCGCGAACGGCCGTCTCGACGTTGGCCTCCAGCGCCGCCAGGTCTTCATCGGTCAGCCGGGCGCAGGCCACGCGCACGACGATAGCACTCAGCCAGATGCGCGCCTCGGTCACCGCTTCAGGCGTGATGGCGCCCAGGTGGTAGAGATCACGCAACCCGTTGACCACGACTTCGGAACTGCCGGGTAACACGAAAGCGCCGCCGGACGCGCCTTTTCGCAGCTCGATCATTCCCGACAGCTCGAGAGCGCGCAAGGCCTCACGCAAGGTGTTGCGGCTGACATTGAATTTGGTCGAGAGCTCGCGTTCGGCCGGCAGGCGGTCACCCGGCTTGAGCTTGCCGCTGGCCACCAGTTCCCGGATCTGGGCGGCGATGTCCTCGAAGGCCCGCTGCGGGGCGATCGGGACGAACCCCAGGGCGGATACGACGGAATCTTTCATTCACGCGCCTCGGGAAGTGGATGGTGCGGCAATTCTAGCCAGCACTACGGTTGAACCATTGATATGCGTCAGCTTCCTGCAGTGCGAAGCTCATAGCGGACGCGACGCGAGAAGAGGGCCGTCCTGGTATTGCAGGACGACCAGCCCGACCGGGATGCCGCATGTGAATTCAATGCCGTCGCGCTCGACCAGCCGGGTGGCGATGCGCAAGCCGATGTCCAGATCGACTACGCACACGGCATAAGGGGCCTCATCGGCAAAGACTTTGGGCGCCGCATGAATCCGGGTCCACGAATAAAGCGTGCCGCGCGGGCTCAGACTCTTCCACTGCATCTTGTCGGACCAGCAGTGCGGACAGATCGGCTTGGGGGGAAAGGTGAACTTGCCGCAGGCTTCGCAGCAGGTGCTTTGCCATTTGCCCTGAGCCAGCCCGTCCCAGAAAGGCTGCGTGAAGGCTGACATGCGCGGCGGGTAAGAGCGCTTGCGCGCCACGGAAATCGATTCGAGTGTCATCGTACGGCCTCCAGCACGTGGACCATTGCGGCGTTGTAGTTGCCCAGCTCGCCCGTGGCCAGGGCCAGCCGGGCGTCAGCAACCTGGCGTTCACCAGCGCGGCCGCGCAGCTGGTCGGCCACCTCGACCATGTTGTACAAGGACGTGACATAGGCCGGGTGGCCGCGCGAGGTGAGGCCACCTGACGTGGAGATCGGGATGCGTCCGCCGATCCGGGTCTGTCCGTCCAGCGCCGCCGGCGCGCCCTGGCCGCGGCCGAAGAAACCCACGGCTTCGCTGACCAGCACTTCAACGATCGTGCAGGGCGCATAGAACTCGGCGAAATCGATCTGGTCGGCGCAGATGCCGGCTTGTGCGTACGCAGTGGCTGAGGCCCGCCTGGCGGCGATCAGCTCGGTCATGTCATTGGGCACCTCGTCAATCTGGTGCGAACCATCGTGGCAGAAGCCCCGGCCGCGCACGAGCGCGTAAGGCCGGCCCAGCGTCTTTGCGACATCCTCCGAGGCCAGCACCAGGCAGGCGGCGCCATCGCTGCGGCCTGGCACGTCGTAAAGGCCGAGCGGCTCGACGATCGGGCGCTGTGCCAGCACTTCGTCCAGCGTGATCGGCTTGCGGTACTGGGCCAGCGGGTTGAGCGAGGCGTGGTGGCGATTCTTCACGGCCACCGAGCCCAACTGTTCGCGGGTGGCCGCGTAATCGTGCATGTAGCGCATCGCGTCCATGGCATACCAGGAAATCGGGATGAAGCCAGCCGAGGCGTGGAAATCGACGTCACCCGTGGTGCGCATGCTGCTCATCGCGTGCTCGACTGATGGCGTCGCCGCCTCCATGTTGATGCCCAGCGCCAGCGCAACCTCGGCGCGGCCCAGCAGGATCTCGTTGCAGGCCTGGTCGAACGCCAGCGCGCCGGTCATGCCGTTGCCCTGCACCTCCATCACATTGCCGCTGCAGGGCAGCCGCAGGTGGCTGACCAGGAAGGTGTGGAAGTATTTCTGCAGCGTGTAGGGGCGCGGCACCGTGCACACCAGGCTCTGGATGTCCTTCCTGTCAACGCCAGCGTCGCGCACGGCATCGACCACCAGTCGCGTCATGATTTCCTGCTCCAGTACCTGCAGTGGTTCGTCGGCCCGGGTCTGGTGCCGGCCGACCGGGATGGCGCTGGTGCCAACGATGGCAACCCTTCGTGTCATGGCGGTTCCTTGGGGGGGTGGGGGGCGATCCGGGTCAGTATAGCGCAATGGACAGACCATTTACAATCATGCCATCGGTTGACAGGGTGCCGTACGCCTGTCCAGCAAGAGCCTGGAGGCGTTCCGCCAGGCCGGCGCCTTTGCCATCAACATACTGGCCGAGGACCAGTGCGACTTGTCGGCCCGCTTTGCCAGCGGCTCGATCGTCGACAAGTTTGCCGGAGTCGCCCACACGCGCGGGCATCGAAACCTGCCGCTGATCGACGACTGCGTGTCCAGCTTCGAGTGCGACAAGTTTGCCGAGCACCCGGCCGGCGACCATGTGCTTTTCCTGGGGCAAGTGGCACGCTTCGACCACGGGCGACAGGAAGACTCGCTGGTGTTCTACAAGGGTGCGTACATGATGCTGACGCAGTCGCTGCGCGAGCTGGCCGCCAAGGGCCAACTGCAGCCGCGCGACCTGGACCAGGCCCGGCGCCTGGTCAACTGCATGCTGTTGCGGCTGGCTTGCGAGAACGGCCAACCCGGGGATTTCGATGCGATCGAGGCCAATATTCGGCAGATCGAAGGCTACGTCGCACCAGAAGATCGTGAAAAACGGGCTGAGGCCAGCCTGGAGTTCTTCCGCCTGATCACGCGGGCGGCGCACAATGAAGTGCTGGTTGTCGTTTCGGAATCGCTCACTACCATTCTGCGCCACCTGCTCAACGCAGAGACCACCCGCAGGTTCCGCCCCGACCTGGTGCCGGTGCGCAAACAGATCCTGGCGCATCTGCGAGCGCGCGACGGCGACGCGGCCGAGCGCGAGATGATGCACTACTTCGACGAGATGCGGCGCGGGCAGGCGAAATAATTTTGCGGGACAGATCTTTAGCTCTGTCCCCAACTGACTAGGACAAATCAATGAACCAGAACACCACCCCCGGCACCATCGATTGCGATGTGCTTGTCATTGGCGCGGGGGCGGGCGGTCTATCTACCGCCATCACCGCGCGCAAACTTGGTCTCGAAGTCGTCGTGGTTGAAAAAGAGCCGGTATTCGGCGGTGCGACGGCTTTCTCCGGCGGTGTGCTGTGGGTGCCGAACAATCCGGTTTCCGCGCGCAGCGGCGCCAGGGACACGCGCGAAGCCGCGCGCACTTACATGCGCAACGAAACCGGCGCGTTCTACGACGAGGCCGCCGTCGACGCCTTCCTGGACACCGGCCCCGAGATGGTGGAGTTCTTCGAGCACGAGACCGCAGTCAAGTTCGTCCCCACGCTTTATCCCGACTACCACCCCGATGTGGGTGGTGGCGTGGACATCGGCCGCTCTATCCTGGCCGCCCCCTACGACATCCGCGGCCTGGGCAAGGACATCGACCGGTTGCGCCCGCCGCTGGCCACCATCACCTTCATCGGCATGATGTTCAATTCGTCAAACGCCGACCTGAAGCACTTCTTCAATGCCACCAAGTCGCTCACCTCGGCCATCTACGTGGCCAGGAGGCTGGTCAACCATATCAAGGAACTGATTCTGTACAGGCGCGGCGTGCAGGTCACCAGCGGCAATGCGCTGACGGCCCGCCTGGCCAAATC